>JAEWGS010000038.1 GCA_023388205.1 Bacillota bacterium | reverse complement strand
CCGTAACCCGTAATTGCAAGATCGTAGGGAACCGCATAAACCTGAAGGTCCGAATAAGAAATCAGCACTCGATCGTCGCGCCTTGGAATCAAGAACGGATAGCCATCTTCCATCCATGCGTCGGGATACTCACGCTGAAATCCGTCCTGAAACTCCTGTGCAAAAAGGCCATAGCGATACAAAATGCCGTAGCCTGAGACCGGGTAATTCATCGTCGCGCAAGAATCCAAAAAGCAGGCCGCCAAACGGCCCAAACCGCCGTTACCTAATCCCGCATCTTTTTCTTGTTCTAAAACATCATCGATGTTTTGGCCAAAACGCGCCAAGGCTTCTTTGGCGACTTCGTAAAGCCCCAGATTCGTCAGATTATTCAAAGTCGAACGCCCAACCAAAAACTCCGCTGAAAAATAGTGCTGGCAGCGCTGGTCGCGGTAGTGTTCTCGCGTGTTTTGCCAATCTTCAGCGATGTACTCATTAATCGTACGAGCTAAAGCACACCAAAACTCCCAGTGTGTTGCTGTTTTGGGTGTGCGAGCCGCTGTTGCATAAAGTTGCGCTTTGAGATGCTCTACCATCCAGTCTACTTGAGCCTGTTTGTTTGAAGCTAAACTCATGAATCCTCCTCATGAACACAGAAAAGCCGACCCCCAAAGTGATCGGGCATCGGCTTCCTCATATTTTCATTCCAGAACAAGCATAGAACCCGAGATTAAGCCTCTTCGTCTTCCTTCTTGTTCACGTGCGTGATCTGAATGTCCGCACCCGAGCCGCTATCTTCACGATAGGAGGTCGGGAATTCAGTTTCCTGTTTGCGCTTCGCGGCGGCCACCGGATCAAGCAGTTCATCCATCGGCATCACGTCACGGATCGAAACACTGATGCGGCGCGGATCAGAACTCACCTCGAGCACACGTGCTTCAACTTCCATACCTTCTTTGAGCACTTCACCGGGCTTGTTCAAGCGCATGGTCGAGATCTGAGAGATATGGCAGAGGGCGTCCACACCAGGGGCGATTTCAATGAATGCGCCAAAGTCACGCAGACGAACCACTTTGCCTTTGACCACACTGCCGACCGGGAAACGGCCTTCGATGTTGTAGTAAGGATCATCTTCGATCTTCTTGTAACCGAGGCTGATGCGACGTTTCTCACGATCAAACTCTTTGACATAGACTTGAATCTTGTCGCCGTTTTGAACCACTTCTTTGGGATCGCGAATATGATTCCAAGACAATTCACTGATATGAACCAAACCGTCCACACCACCGATGTCAACAAAAGCACCAAAGGGGGTTGTATTACGAACCACACCCTCGTAGATATCGCCAACTTCGAGGTTGTCCCAAACTTCGTTCGCCTGTTTGCGACGCAAAGCGGTCAACAACGCACGACGCGAACCGGAAATACGCGGACGACGACGGCTCAAATCAAACTGCGTGATCAGCACGTCAAGGGTCTGACCCACATAGGGCTGCAAATCATCGACACGAGTCGTCTCGAGTTGCGTACGATGAATGTAAATCTCACAACCACCGTAGCTCGCAATGACACCGTCTTTGACAACGCTGATGACTTTGACCGTCAAGGGCTCTTTTTTCTCAAAGGCTTCTTCGATCAACTTGCGGTTCTTGATTTGATCCACGTGCTGCTTCGAAAGCTGAATTTCTTTGCCATCGCTGCCATTACGGATATTGCGCACGTAAACTTCAATCGAACGGCGCTCCGCAATCGCCTGATCCAAATCAAAATCCGGATCATGATCAAACTCATGGCGAGGAATACGACCCTCGGACTTATCACGAACGTCGACATAGACATAATCGCTGTCATAACGAACGATGACGCCTTCGATCGTTTCACCACGTTTGATGTGTGGAATGTTATCAATAAAGTCTGTGAAACTCACATCGTGACTCTCATGACGCAAAGATGTCTGAGATTCATCTTCAACAGAGGCCTCCTGTGTCTTCTCGCCTTCAGCGACTTGACTCTTCGCGGACTCGTCCATCAGTTCAGGAGCAATTTGACCTTCAACTGATGCATCGGCCACTTCGACCGTCTCCGTTACTTGTGCAGTTTCCTCCACTTGACCCTCGACACGCTCCTGGGTCTCACCCTGCACTTCATTAAACTCTGTCATTACCTGGAAAACCTCCGATATTATACTTTGTGGAGTAGACGCACCAGCTGTGATCCCTACGACTTTGTTTCGCAAAAGCCCCTCGGCCTTGAGCTTGCGAACGGCATCGCAGTTTTCAACTTGATACGTTTCTCCGCAGAACTGAGCACAGACATCCGTTAATTTACGCGTGTTTGAACTATGTTTCCCACCGATGACAATCATGAGATCACAAGCTTCGGCCAAGCTGCGAGCTTCAGATTGTCTGATTTCAGTCGCGTTGCATATTGTATCAAATATTTTGAACTTAATAATTTTCTTCTTAAAAATTTCAGAAATTTCACCAAAAAGCTGCGTTGAAAAGGTGGTCTGAGAGATAAGTCGCCAAGCGCCCCCCCTGGGTTCAAAATCTTCAGCCTCTGCCACGCTCTGGATAATGATCGCTTTTCGTCCCGCCAAAGGTTCGTAATGGCTGACAATACCACGCACTTCAGCATGATTGGGATCTCCAGTAATAATCAGGCCTTCCCCTTCCTCTGCCGCCGCTCTGGCAAATCGTTGTACACGCGACACATAGGCGCAGGTCCCATCAATCAAGCTGCAGTTTTTGGCTAAAAGCGCTTCCTTTTCTTGTTCGGGAATACCATGGGCGCGGAGTAAAACTTTGGCACCTTCGGGCACTTCTTCAGGGCTTTCACACAAAACCATCCCCCCATCGAGCAATTCGTCGATCACCTGACGATTATGTATGAGCGCCCCATACATGACCAAAGGGCTTTCACCTCTTTGAGAAAGTTCACGCTGTGCCGTCGCCACCGCTTTGGCCACACCAAAACAAAAACCCGCATCTTGGGCTATTCTAACTTCTTTGGGATTGAGTGAATTCAAGCACATTGTTTTTAATCCTTTTTGAGCCAGCGATGCAACAGACTCTGAGGCGCTTGATCTTGGGGGCGCACAGAATTTTGTACCGCACCCAAAGTCGGGCGATCCTGTGGCGGACGATCCTGCGTCGGGCGATCCTGCGTCGGGAGATCCGGAGACAAGCCATCCCCCAAATCGAAACAAAGTTCTGTTTCCCCCACATGTTCAAAAATCTCATTAAAAAGACTTTGCATCGCCAACTCCGTATCGCCAGCGTAATTTTCGAGCGCTTGAGTGACATCGATCGGCGGAAAAATATGCAAGGTCATTGGCTGAAAAAGCCGGTATTGCCCTTCAATTGCCATGACCACAAGAGGAAGTCGACGTTTTTTGGCGATGGCGAGCACCCCTGGCTTTGGCGGATGAGCTAGGCTTTTCTCCCGTGTCGTCACACGAGTCCCTTGTGGAAAAATCCCCAGAACGCGCCCATCGTTCAGGCGGTTGAGCATACGTCTCATCGCACGACTATCCTGTCCCTTGCGATCAAGCGGAATCATACCTAAACGATAAAAAAGCCAGGCCAAAATCGGTCGCTGAAACAGCTTTTCTTTGGAGAGCCAATCGGGCAAAAGAGGAATCAGCGCAGAAATCAGAATCGGATCCCAATTGTTTTTGTGATTGGCCACGACGATGTAAGCGCCATCTTTAGGTAAATGCGCCAAGCCTTTCACTTCAGGTCGAAAGAGCAGGCGAACCAAAAAAGTCAGCGGCGCTGTAATTAAAGCGCGCCAGCCCTTCTTCATTTGCCTATTATCCGGAAGTATTGGATCCGTCTCATAATCGATATATGCGTTTTTCATCTTGTCTCAACCCTTAAATCGATCCCCCAATAGCTGCTCAAGCGATCCCGATTGACCGCTACATTTCCCCTCCCGATGACGCGCCAACTATAGGCCTGCAGTAACCCAACGAACTTCAAAGACCTCAACTTAGGCGCCCAAACCGGCCATTTTTGCGATCTCGCACACACGGTCGACCACTTCGTCAAACGTCATATGGGTGCTATCTAAAACGACCGCGTCATCTGCGACCTTGAGCGGTGCAATTTTTCTTTGGCTGTCCTCAAAATCTCGGCGGCAAAGCTCTTCACAAAGCTGATCAAAATCTACCGTTTGCCCCTGCTCTTGCAATTGTCTTTGGCGACGTCTCGCTCTTTCTTCCGCTTCAGCCGTCAAATAAATCTTACAAGGGGCTTGGGGCAAAACATAGGTTCCGATATCTCTGCCATCTAAAATGACATTCATCTGCATCGAAAGGTCGCGCTGTTTTTGCGCCATCGTCTCGCGAACCAAAAGATGCTTCGATCCCTCTGAAGCGTAATAAGAAATTTCGTTTTGTCGAATCGCTTCATCCACCTTTTCCCCGTCGAGGAAATTGTGCTGTCCTTTTTCATCAAAGTCTACAGATATCTCAGTCTTTAAGAGCAGCTCATTCATTCTCGCTTCATCTTGAGGATCAATGCCCAGGCGATAGGCCTTAAGTCCCAAACAACGATACATCGCCCCCGTATCTAAATAATTCATATTGAGGCGGCGGGCGACCGCTTTGGCGATCGAACTTTTACCCGCTCCAGCAGGTCCATCTAAAGCTATTTGAAAAGCCATATTCTCCCCTCCCTCACTTGAGATCAATGCCCGCGCGCTTAGCTTTTTGCTCAAAAGCCTGAATACTTTCGTAAGACAAAAGCTCCATCGCGGGCAAGTCCTTAGCTGAACTCAAGCCGAAGTGACGTAAAAAAATCGTGCTCACCGAGTAAAGCGATGGGCGACCAGGTAAATCCAGCTCACCCGTGCGCTCAATCAAGTTGAGCTCTAACAAACGACTCACGACAGAGTCTGAATTCACGCCACGCACAGTCTCCACTTGAGCTCTTGTACAAGGTTCATTGTAAGCGACGATGGCTAGAACTTCGTAAGCGGCCTTGGTCAGCTTAGGCATTTTTCGCTCTGTAAAGAGCTGCTCCATATCCGCATTCAGTTCCGCTTTGGTGGACAGGCAGTAGCGCTCCTTGATTTTTCGCAGGGTCAAGCCGCGGTCAAGGTCTTCTTCGAGTTGCTTTTGGTAGCGCTCCAATGCGTCTAAAACCGCATGCGTCGGAAGACCCAAAATCTCAGACAAAAGCTCAAGATCTAAGCCATCTCCAGAAGCAAAAAGCAAAGCCTCAATACGCGCCGTCACGCTGTGCTTGTTGCGAGCATCCTCGGGCTGCAAATCTTGAGGCTGCGGCGCTTCGGGCTGCGGCGCTTCCACCACAAGGTCAAGTTCCTGATGTTCACTCTGATGTTCTCCCATACTCACCTCTTTGCTCAAAACTTTGAGCCTCAAGTTCATTAAGCCTAATACAGCGAAGCGCCCATCGAATCGATCGCTTCAATGCAGCTTTTCTCTCAGTCTTCATCTTCAGGAAGCAAGCGCTCGTCCAAATCATCGCTCACACCCGCTAAACGGTTCACATAAATGGGCGCAAAATGACTCTCTTGCTCCACCTCGACGCGGTTTTGCTTCAATAGCTCTAAAAGGGCGAGAAAATAACCCACCTTTTGCGTGCGTTTTTTCGTCTCGATCCAATCATTCAGGCAAAGGCGCGTCCCCTTCTTAATTCGATCCCACAAACTAAAAATGCCACGCCGCAAGGAAAAGCGTTCACGTCGCAAAATATAAGCGGTTTTATCCCGCAAATCTTGATAGCGCGCACGATTTCTTGCAGAAAGTTGCTCTGCTGCCGCGAAAAAAGCAACTTGACTCAAATCTTCGGGCGCACGATCCTCGCCTTTTGGCTCAGGAAGCCCCAAGGATTTTCTCGTCTCAGCCTGCCTAAAAGCACACGCGTGATAACGTTCGTAGGCCTCAGAGAGCGCTTTGGCAATCATTTTGCAACGACGATAAGCTAACAGACGAAGCACCAGCTCATCTCTTGGATCGTCAATGATCTCACCCTCATCATTTCGTTCAAGCGGTAAAAGCATCCTCGACTTAATCTGAGTCAAAGTCGCCGCCATCAGCAAAAATTCTGACGCCATATGCAAATCAAGCAAATCTGACTGTTCCAAGATCTCCATGTACTGATCCGTGATTTCAGAAATCGGAATATGATAAATGTCAACCCGATTTTGACTAATCAGATGTAAAAGAAGGTCCAGGGGACCTTCAAAATCACTCAATTTGAGCGCCAGCTTACCCTGCTGGACTTCCAATGATAAATCGCTCATAACTTAAAGACCCAAAAGCCTCAGCGGAGCATTAAAGACATACAAAACGCCTTGCGCAATCGTCGATAGAATCCGCGTCAAGGGATTGCCCGGCACCCACAGCAAGAAAAAAAGTGCCAAAGAGATGTAATGCATATTGGCTCGCACGATTTGTTGAACACGCTCAGGCAAGAATCCACCGTAGATATTAAAACCATCCAAAGGCGGAACCGGCAGCAAATTGAAAGCAGCGAGATAAATATTTGAAAGCACCATCATCGAGAAAAATTGAAAGAGCAGAAAAGTCCCATCTGTCATCTGCGCGTTTGAGATTGTAAACGGGAGCAAATGCAAGACAATATTCGCGATAAATGCAATCACTAAGTTCATCGCCGGACCCGCTGCAGCAACGAGCTGAAAGCCGTAGCGACGAAGCCGCCCTTGAACCGTGAAACGACTCGGATCCACCGGAACGGGCTTCATCCAGCCCACAGGCGCAAACAGCATAAAGAGCAAGCCAATCGGCTCGATATGCGCTAAGGGATTGATGGTCAGGCGCCCTAAACGAAAAGCCGTGTCATCGCCCAATTTGTGGGCCGCTTTGGCATGCGCATACTCATGGCAAGAAATCGAAAAGAAGAGAACCAAAAGCTGTAAGGCCCATAGTAGGATCCCCTGAGGGCTCAAGTTGCCACTCAAGCCCCCCAATATTCCTCTGAGTGCGTATAAATCCATATTCTTACTCCACTTTGGTCAAAAGCACCGCGAGCGCGTGCCCATTGATATCCAAATTTTTAGTTTCGCACTGTTTCTCGTTTGCAAAAAGCTGTCGCAACTCGCTTTCGGTTTTTTCTTCAAAAACATCTGCCAAAAGCGTCTTTTTGAGTTCATCTTCATAGCGAAGGATCATCTGTTTCAATGCCTCGTCCGCGCTCCAGAAAAGCTGGATGTGATCCGTCACTTCAAGTCCCGCGGCTTTTCGCTCATGCTGCAATTTAGAAACGACTTCGCGCAACAGGCCTTCTTCAATCAACTCATCCGTCAAAGCGAGGTTCAAGGCCACGGTCATACTGCGGCCACTCGCCGTCGCAAAACCGTCTTTTTGACGTTCTTCAATCAAGAAGTCTTCCGCCGTGAAGGACTCATCCTCACCTTCAATTGTGAGCGTCAATGAACCGGCTTCATCGAGGCGACGCTTCGCAGCGGCTCCGTCCAAATCCGCCAAAACCGCACGCAAGGCATTCAGCTTAGCCCCTAAACGCTTTCCGAGCGTCTTAAGCTGCGGTTTGAATTGGTAATCAAGGAAGCCACCCTCTGCGTTAAAGTTGAGTGCTTTCACATTCAATTCACCCAAAACCAAATTTTGCAAATCGAGCGTCAAAGCGGCTTGATCCGCCTCGCTCAGCCCAGAGACAATCAATTCACTCAAGGGCTGTCTGTTTTTGATTGCTGAGAGATTCCTCGCAGAGCGGCCCAAGTTAACCATTTCAAGCACCAACGCCATCCCACGTTCCAAATCGGCATCTTGCACGTAATCTTTTGCGTTCGGCCAAGCCTGCTCATGCACCGAAACAAAAGGCTGAGTCGCATTTGCCCCTTGACCTTCAATCGCCTGCCAGACTTGCTCAGCGATAAAAGGCGTAAAGGGTGCGGTCATCTTTGCAAGATCACGCAAGCACAGGGCCAAAGTCTTGTAAGCGGCAATCTTGTCTTGCTCCATGCCCGCCGCCCAATAGCGATCACGACCGCGGCGCACGTACCAGTTGGAGAGCTCATCGACAAAAGTCGCCAAAGCACGTCCGGCAGGCGTAATCTGATAGTCATCCAGATAGGCTGTGACGCTTTCAATCGTGTGGCCTAGTCTCGATAAGATCCAACGGTCAAGGACAGATAGGTGCGCTGGGTTCAAATCGTAGTCATGATGGTCAAAATCATCGATCTGCGCATAAAGCTGATAGAACGATAAGGTGTTGGCCAAAGTCGCCATATATTTGCGACGGCCCTCTTCCAGAGACTCAATCGAGAAACGGCTTGGCAGCCAAGGGTTTGAATTCGTGTAAAAATACCAACGCAGCGCATCGGCGCCCTTGGACTCGATCACTTCCCAAGGATCAACGACATTCCCAACATGCTTACTCATTTTGGCCCCATCTTTATCAAGAACTAGGCCTAGGCAAATGACGTTTTCATAAGGGGCTTGATCAAAGAGCTGAGTCCCGATGGCGATCAAAGAATAAAACCATCCGCGCGTTTGGTCCTGAGCCTCTGAAATGAAGTTCGCGGGAAAATGGGCTTCAAAAAACTCACGGTTTTCAAAAGGATAGTGATATTGAGCGAAGGGCATCGCACCCGAGTCAAACCAGCAGTCAATCACTTCTTTTTCGCGCGTCATTTTGCCGCCACACTTGGGACAACGCAAGGTCACACGGTCGATATAAGGCTTGTGTAATTCAATGTGCTCCGGACAATCGTCACTCATCGACTTAAGTTCTTCAATTGAGCCGACACAGTGCAGATGTCCGCATTCACAGCGCCAAACTGGAAGTGGCGTCCCCCAGTAACGTTCACGGGAAATCCCCCAATCCACGACGTTTTCTAG
>JAEWGS010000021.1 GCA_023388205.1 Bacillota bacterium | reverse complement strand
TCTTAGAGTAGGCCTTTATATCTCCCCTTATTTTGAGCGCTTTGGTGAAAGGATACGGGTGATCGATGGTCGCCACGCATTGGAACGTTTGAGCCAAGAGCCAAGTTTGGGAGAGATCCCCTCAGATGAAGTTGAGCGACTCATTTTACAAATTCGAGAAGCGGTTCAAGCGATCGGGATGGACGACTGGCCGACGCACTTTGAAATTCTGACCTGCATGGCTTTTTTATATTTCAAAGCAAAAGGCTGTGATCTCGTCATTTTGGAAACTGGCCTCGGTGGGCGCTTAGATGCAACGAATGTGATTGAGCAGCCAGAAGCTGTCGTGATCAGCGCTTTGAACTACGATCACTGTGACAAACTGGGTGAGAAGATGGCGCAGATTGCGGCAGAAAAAGCCGGCATTCTAAAAGCTCAGGTGCCGACCTTCCTCTATGATCCCCGAGACGCTGGCTTGAGTGATGCGGAAGCTGAAGCGGCACGGGAAGCTGTGGCATCGCGCGCTCGTTTGTTGGATTGCCCACTCCAGGTTATTTCGCGCTCGGATATTAAGTTACTGGATTTTGATGAGTGGCATCAAGGCTTTGAACTGAAGTTGAAGCTGGATGAAGGGAATCGCTTTGCTCGGCAGCTGCCTTTATCTGAGAAGCAAGAGAAGCTTTCTTTTGAGACCCAATTGCTTTCAGATTTTCAGCCGCACAATGCGTCTTTGGCGATTTCAGCTGCGCTTTCAGTGTTTGAACGTTTGCAGCTTCATGCGGCTTCTTCAGCGTGTCGCTCCTCTCGCGTAAAAGCGCTCTCTGACTTGAGTTTAGAACAGATTTTAGAGATCCTAAAAAGGGGCATTGCTTTGACGCGTTGGCCTGGACGCTTTGAAAGATTACTTGAAGAACAGGCAATTTATGTCGATGGCGGACATAATCCGCAAGCGGTTTCATCTCTGGTGACGAGTCTCAAGCGCCTGTTCGACGAGCGGCCGATCGATTTCATTTTTGGCGTTCTCAAGGACAAGGATTCGAATCAGATGATCGATCTGCTGCTTCAATCCTCCCTCAATATTCGCCGGATTTATTGCGCCAAACCTGCATCACCACGTGCGATGCGGGCAGAAGCATTGAAGCAACATTTTGAGGAAAAACTTCGACAGTTTCCCGAAAGATCCAAGGTTGAGCTGATTTTGCTACAGGATCATAGCGATGAAGTGGCCTTAGAAGAGGCTCAACTTTCGGCGAAAGATCATGACGCAGTACTCATTGCCTTTGGTAGCTTTTTTCTTATTGGGGAGATTAAGAAGACTTTTCAAGCGCTCTTTAGGAAAAAACGCTCAGCCTAAAAAAGCTCAGCTAAAAAAGACAAGGGAATAGCTATGACACAGAAGCTTGAATATCGTTTACTGAATGACATGACGGCAAAAGATATCCATTCACTTTTTCATCCAAAGTGGACGGAACACGGCGAACAAGAAATTTTGACGCTTGACTCGATCCCAAAATGGCAGGAGGAGGACTTCGCCCGCCTTTTGGAGCTTTCGGACGCAGAACGTTTTGCGGCGTTTTGTGCGCTTTTTCTCCCAGACCTGGATCAGTATCATCTCCGTGAATTAGCTGCGGCCTTTTTTCAAAGGACGGAGCGCTCACCGCTTTGTTTTACCTTGTTGAATATTTACGAAAAGTCTCGACAAATGCTGGAACTTTGGCACGGATCGACTGGATCGGAGAGTGACCTTTGGACGGGGCTTTCTCTTGTGCTCCGAGAGGCCTATCGCCGTTCTTATCCTGAGCATTGCTTTGAGGATGAAAAAGGGCGGATCCCATATTGGCTTAACCTGCCTGAAAAAGATATGCTTGCGGCTTTTGTTGAGGCAGAACATTACGATGCGTATCGCGTGGCAGGAGTGATTCCGGCACATCTCAAGAATATTGCTCGAAAACAACTTCTGCTGGATTTGCTCCCTGCAGATGCCTCGCTTTTTCTTGCGACTAAAGCTGAGGCGAAGCTCGTTCCCGATGCGCGCGTGCAGACTTTGGGGCAGGGGGATTTGCTTGCGCCTTTGATGGTTTTATTTTGCTACCTTTGGCTTTATCTTGAGCGCCTAAAAGATGAGGATTTGGGGTCGAGCCCTTTCGTTATCGTGCTTCCTTCTCATTCTGTTCGTTTTACTTTAGCTGCTTTTTGGGCGAAAAGCTGGGGCATTCCTATTGAAAGAGTTTTAATTTTTAGCGAAGAACGTAATGCTCTAACGGGCCTAATTAGCCAAGGCCATTGGAATGCTCATCTTAAAACAGAGGGTGAAAATTTTGCGCTGCAAAATAGGGCGGATATTGTACGTCTCTTAGCTTTTGTGACTTCCAAAGAAGAGCAGCAAGATGTGCTGAAGGCCTTTGAAGCGAAGGAAAAGATTCAGCTTTCGAAAGAAACGAAGAGAAAAATACAAGCTTTCTGCAAGGTGAGCGAAGTTGGGAGCAAACAAATTCAAAGGACCTTGATTGCGCTTTATGATCAGTTTGACCAAATGTGTGCGAAAGAAACAGCGCTCGCTTTTGATGCAGCGGAACATTCGTGGCTCGCGAGAACAGACATCGATTATGTCGTACTCGCGAATGACTCTCCGCTTTTGGATGCGCCGTTGCTCAAAAGTGCGCTTGATCTAAAGTGCGCTAAAGTTTCAGCTTGTGAACTGATTGAACTTTTGAGTCAAGAAGGGGGCGTAGAGTGTTATCCCTCGTATCGGCGTGCACCTCAAAAGCCTGTGTGGATCGACACTTTGACAGAGATCAGTTTTGAACAGATCAAAGAAGCGCTTTTGACGGGGCGAGATTATGTCAACCCGACGCCACATACCGAAAAGACGAAAAAAAGTAAGGGGAAATCACGATCCAATGAAGCGACGAGAGCCCCTGAACAGGTAGAGGTGGCGCAGGCAGAAGCGACGCAGGCAGAAATGACGCAGGTTGATTTAGAAAAACAGGCGGATCTTCAGACCGTGGCTCAGGCGTCCGATCTGGAAGAAACGCTATCGGAAGATCCGCGCGAGAAGCAAGAAGAAGCGCCTCCGAAAACGAAAGCTGAAACTTTGAGACAAGATCAAGCCTCAAGTGAAATTGAGACAGTCCATTCCGAATACGACCTTGCAGATACTGCGCCAAGCCCGAGGAGCGATCAGGCGTGAAGGGTAAAGACTCCGAACAGAAGGATTTGCTACTAGCCCTTGTCTCGTCAGAAGAGCACTGTGACGTACAGGCCTCAATTTTGGGGCAAGGTCTGCTGGTCGCGCGCCGCTATGCACCGATCAAACCTTTGGAACAAAGTTCGACGCAAATGGGGCGGCAATTCGCTTTAATCGCCAAAGATTTAGGCCAAGGATCTGCAGTCTCCCGTGTGCGCGCACTTGTTTTTGCGGCCCAAACTCAGGACAATCCCCATGTGGAGCGATTCTTTGCAAGCAGTTTGGGCAAACTTTTTCCCGAGGCGAAAATCCAATTGATGGAGCTGCCTGAGCTCTTACTCCGTGGGCTTTATCCGGAGACAGGCGGCGTCGCTCTGGTCGCGGGTCGTCAGCTGATCTGTGCTTCATCTTGGATTCCAAACCAGGGATCGTGGCAGGTCGGAGACTATGGTCCTAAGCTTGAGTTGCCGGGGTCAGCCTTTTGGTTTGCGAGACAGGCTTTGCAGGCTGTTTTGGCGGCAGAAGATGGCCTTATGCGCCCGACGAAGCTCAGGGATCTCTTTTTGATCAATGGCCATTTCAAAAAGTCGGACTGGATGGAGCGCATCTATCAGAGCCAAAGTATGATGAGAGAAACGCTCGATTTAACGGCGCAGATTTTGAATTTGGCGGAACAAAAGGACCTCACGGCCAAAGCACTGCGTCAAGAAGCGATCGAGATGCAGTGCCGGATGGCGGTTCAATTGACGCGCCATTTTAGCCCCGATCAGAAGATCCCACTTTGCTTGACGGGACTTTTATACGAAAAAATTCCATCCTATCGCGAGCTTGTAGCGAAGGCCATGACGCAAAAAATTAGACAGATCGAAATTTGTACCGAGACGAAGGAGCCTGCGCTTGAGGGCTTGAAATATCTGGAACAGCAATATCTTGATACAAAAGAGCATGAGTCATAGGCTCAAGTCATAGGATCAAATCATAGGCTCAAGTCATAGCAAGACTCTGCCTCTTCTTCACTCAGGGTGGGTGCCAGGTCATCAATGACCGTTTTAGCGAGTAAAAGACCGGCACTAGCGGGGACGAAAATCATGCTGCCTAAACGTTTTTCGCCTGGGAAATGCGTCGGTGAAAGGCCTTGAGGCGCTTCATCGCTAGCGACAATTTTGAGCTGATTGAGACCTCTTTTGCGCAACTCGCGGCGCATCACTTTGCAAAGCGGATCGCCTTGCGTTTCAAAGAGATCAAGGACACGAAGTCGCGTTGGATCGCTTTTTCTCGCTGTCCCCATACAGGAAATAAAAGGGATATGCATCTCATGACAGTGCAAGGCGAGGCGGATCTTAGCAGTCACCGTATCAATACAATCCAAAACATAGTCATAGTCGTTCAAAAAAGAGAGATCGCTTTGCCCATCGATAAAGATGGCTTTCGTTTCAACTTCAATCTCGGGGTCAATAGAGTGGATGCGACTTTGCCAAAGCGCACATTTAGATTGACCGATGTTTTCTTGACTCGAAATGATTTGACGATTGAGATTGGAGGGGGAGACGACATCTGGATCGATGATCAAGAGTTTCCCAATTTGACAGCGAGAGAGAGCTTCCGCAGCGGCTCCGCCGACGCCTCCTAAGCCGAGCAGGGCGATGCGGGCCTTTCGCAGTTGCCTAAGACCTTTTGAGCCCAGCATTAAGACGCTTCGTTGTGCGGCTTCATCTCGCGAAGAAGGCCCCCCGAAATTTTGTTCTGAGCTCAAAGTTTGACACCTCGTGTCGCTCGTTTGTTTGATAAGATCGCTGTTTTGATCTCTATTCATACGCATACCTCATTTTCGAAAGGACCATCGCTTTCTTGATTGGGCTGGCTTAAAGGCGGCTGATAAAAGAAAGCGCCGTTGGGGTGACTCTTGATCAAGTGCGCTTTTTCATCCTGAGCTGTGCGATCCTTCCAATTCCAGATAAAGCGTGCACCATCTTGGGCGAGGTAGCTGTCTTTGAAGATCTCTTTGGCGTAATGGAGGTAGTCTTCAGGATGGGGCATCGCTGCAGAAAAATGAGTCAGAAGCAGGTGTTTGACCTCGCAATTCGCCGCTTGGGTGCCCGCTTCGCAAAACGTCATGTGCCCTCGAGACTTCGCCTTGGCTTGGTCGAGTGGATCGCCAAAAGTGCCCTCAGAAATGAGTAGATCAACACCCTTAAAACCCTCATGATTTTTGGCACAAGGACGGGTATCTGTCGCATAGAC
>JAEWGS010000049.1 GCA_023388205.1 Bacillota bacterium | reverse complement strand
AAGTTAGAAGACGTTTCTCACTCAATTCACAAAGGGAAGCTTGTCTTGTGTTACGATGGTGCAAATATCCCTGCGGAGGTGGCTTATGCCTAAAAATTTACGCGGACGCTCTTTCTTGAAGTTGTTGGATTTTACACCTCAAGATCTGCGCTATCTGTTGGATCTCTCGAAAGAATTCAAGGCACTTAAGCGAAATGGCATTTCGCATCGTAAGCTCGAAGGTAAAAACATGGTTTTACTTTTTGAAAAAACGAGCACGAGAACACGTTGCGCTTTTGAGGTCGCAGGTTATGACTTGGGGATGGGTGTGACCTATCTCGATCCCGGCAGCTCTCAAATGGGCAAAAAGGAGTCGATCGAAGATACCGCGAAGGTGCTTGGCCGCATGTATGATGGCATCGAGTATCGTGGCTTTAGTCAAGAGATCGTTGAGACACTTGCAGAAAATGCGGGCGTTCCCGTTTGGAATGGTTTGACAGATGAGTTCCATCCGACCCAGATGCTGGCAGATTTGTTGACGATCGAAGAGCACTTCGGCTATCTCAAAGGCCTCCGTTTTGTGTTTATGGGTGACTGCCGCAATAATGTGGCGCGTTCTTTGATGGTCGCTTGCGCCATGGCGGGGATTCATTTCACCGCCTGCGGACCTAAGAGCCTTTGGCCAGACCAAGACCTCGTTGAGCGGGCGACCGAGATTGCCAAGAGCCAAGGGTCAACCGTAACTTTGACTGAAGATCCGGTCGAAGGGGCGAAGGGCCAGAACATTGTGTATACCGATATTTGGCTTTCGATGGGCGAGCCGGATGAAATTTGGAAAGAACGTATTGCCTTGCTCAAGGCCTATCAGGTGAACAAAGAGTTGCTCCAGCACGCGGCAGAAGACCATATTTTTTTGCACTGCTTGCCTTCTTTCCATGACCTCAAGACAACGGTCGGTCAGCAGATTCATGAGCGCTTTGGCTTGACGGAAATGGAAGTGAGCGATGAAGTCTTTACGTCTGATCGTTCCTTGGTTTTTGAGGAAGCTGAAAATCGCATGCATACAATTAAAGCGGTTATCTATGCGACCTTGTGCTAATTTGCGTTAAAATAGAAGACACGCACAAAGGAGGACATGAAGATGAAGCGTATTCGTACCTTGAAGACGCGCGATCTGCGTCAAAGTGCTGTTCATGGGGGCTGCGGTGAATGCCAAACCTCCTGCCAATCCGCATGCAAAACGTCTTGTGGTGTGGCGAATCAGCCTTGCGAGAATAAGAACGTTCAGTAATGGCGGGATGACCCTTGTAGGCTAGGAGTTGCCGGAGTCGTGCACTCGGGCAACTCTTTTTATGTTTTTAATTTTCATCTTGATTAGGATCAAAGTGGAGGCAAGAGCAAAAGAGCATGCATCAATTTCAACTCAATGGATATAACGTCGTAGTTGACGAGCAAAGTGGAGCGGTTCACAGTGTGGATCCTTTGGCTTATTTTTTGATCGGCGCTTATCAGGGGTCAACGCGTGAGGCCTTGATTGAAAAAGCAAAAGCTGCCTTCCCAGATGAGCCACTATCTGAAATTGAAGATTGCATCGATGGGATCGAAGAACTCATCGCGCAGGGTCAACTCTTTTCCGATGACCCGTTTGAAAATGTGCTGCTTGACTTAAAAAAACGCAAGCCTTTGATCAAGGCTTTGTGCTTACACGTGGCGCACACCTGTAATTTGAATTGTTCTTATTGTTTTGCAGCGCAAGGGAAATACCAGGGCAAGCGCGCTTTGATGTCGGCAGAAGTTGGTCGACGCGCCATTGATTTTTTGATTGAAAATTCGGGTCACCGTCGCAATCTGGACGTGGATTTCTTTGGTGGTGAACCTTTGATGAACTGGGATGTGGTCAAAGAAATTGTGCGTTATGCGAGAAGCTTAGAGGAAAAGCACAACAAGAACTTTCGCTTCACTTTGACGACGAACGGCATGAACGTGGACGATGAGGTCATCGATTTTGCGAATAAAGAAATGAGCAATGTCGTCTTGAGTTTGGATGGGCGTGAGGAGGTTCATGACCGCCTGCGTCGCGATTACAAAAATCGCGGGTCTTGGGCGACGATTGTGCCGAAATTCCAAGAATTTGTCCGCCGCCGTGACGGGAAGCAATACTACATTCGCGGAACATATACCCACTTCAATACAGACTTCATGGAAGATATCAAAACGATGCTTGATTTGGGTTTTAGAGAGTTGAGTCTTGAACCCGTTGTCTGTGAAGAAAGTGATCCCTATGCCCTCACCGAAGAAGATCTGCCGATCTTGTTTGAGCAATATGACCTGCTCGCAAAAGAAATTCTGAAACGTGAAGCCGAAGGGGATCCTTTTACTTTTTATCATTTTACTTTGGACCTTTGTCATGGCCCTTGTATTTATAAAAGGATTTCTGGCTGCGGTGCGGGAACAGAATACTATGCGGTGACCCCTTGGGGGCAGCTTTTCCCTTGTCACCAATTCGTGAGTGATTGCCATTTTTCAATGGGCGATATTTGGAATGGCGTCAAAAACGTTGAAGCGCAAGATGAATTTAAGTGTTGTAATGTCTACGCTCATGAAGAATGTAAATCGTGCTGGGCGCGGCTCTATTGCTCAGGAGGCTGTGCGGCCAACGCCTTCCATTCGACGGGGAAAATTACAGGTATTTACGATTATGGCTGCAGACTGTTCCGAAAACGTATGGAGTGTGCTTTGATGATCCAAGTTGCAAGACAAGAAGCGGCCTGGGCAGAAGAAGAAAAGGAAGCGTCTCAAGCGGTTGAAGGAAGTCTCGAGGAGATCAAAGCGCCCTCGCTCGATTTAGAGACCGAGACCTCAGCCGTTTGCGCAAGCTGCGCTGAATTAAATGAGATCAATGAATTGATCAAAAGCGCAAATTGAAGTGTCCGCCATTTTGGAATGAGAAGGTGAGCGAAATGAGAGAATTACACGAGCGAATCCGCGCCTATGCGAAACGTGTCCAAACTCGCCTTCACATGCCGGGGCACAAAGGAAACAAGCCCTTTTTGGACGCTTATTTTTGCTATGAGGCAGATGTCACTGAGCTTGAAGAAAGTGACGATTTGCATCGCCCGAGGTCAGTCCTCCTCGAAATGAGACGAAGAGCGGCTCGTTTTTGGTCCGCCAAAGCTGCGTATTTATTGACGAACGGTGCAACTTCAGGGAACCTGATCGCTTTGCATGCGCTTTGGCATCAGATCCAAAATCAGGGATCGGGTCAGCCGTTCGATCAGCAGCGTGAAAAAATCGTTTTGATCGATCGGCATGCGCACCGCTCTTGTTTTCATGCTTTGCGTTTACTCAAAGCGAGCTATCGATTTATCGCGGCCCCCGTTTTTTCTGAAAAGATCCCATGCGCAGTCAATGGCTATGAAGAGGTCAAAAGAGCGATCGAATCCTGTCCGGATGCCGTGGGTTTTTTGGTTTTGACACAACCGACTTACGAGGGCCTGTATTCGACAGAGCTCAAAAAAATCGTCGACTACTGCCATCAAAGAGAGATCCTCGTTTACCTCGATGCCGCGCATGGCGCTCATTTGCCTTTTCTTTCAGAAGCGGAGTTTAATCCGGGCGCATGTGGGGTGGATCTTTTTACCATGAGCTTGCATAAAACGCTCAATGCAGCGACCTCAACGGCCATCTTATGCAAAGGCAGCGATCGTGTTGAAACCGCGCTTTTAGATCTTTTTTTTGATGTGTTTGAGACGTCAAGCCCGAGTTATCCGCTTCTATTATCTATCGAAGATTGTTTGGATGATTTGGAAACGCAAGACTTGTGTTTAGCTCAAAATCTCAAAGTTATTGAACGCTTGAAGGCAATTTTAAGGGATAAAAATTATGTGCTTTTATCGGATTGCATCGATGAAAAAAAGCAGGGGATTGACCCTTTTAAGATGTATATTTCAGCAGCTGAAGGCGATTTGACGCCCCTGCGCCTTGCTTTTCGGGAAAGCGGTCTGCGCGCGGAATATGATCAACCGTGGGGCATGCTTTTGATGTTTGGCGTCCGTGCTGATTATCGTGAATTGGAGCGCGTCTTTTGGCAGTTCAGTCCGATGCGTCGCGTGAAAACAGAAAAGAGCGTTTCTGCTTTACCGCCTCTTCCCAGTCTTTTATCTGAGCGCATCGAAGCGTCCTTTCCCAAAGACGTCCAACGGCTTCATATTGAAGAAGCTGTAGGGCAAAAGCTCGCAGAAGATCTGTTTTTCTACCCGCCGGGTATTCCTTTTCGGCTACAAGGGGAGCGCTTAACGCGAGAGGATGTGATTTTGATGCAAAAGTACCCCCAGTCTTTGGGCTTGGAAACTGGCCAAATTCGGGTTGTGGATGAATGAGGGTAAAGTGCTTGTGAATATATTGTGTGCGGCTACAGCCATCAAAAAAGGAGGATAACTCGTTAGAGCTATCCTCCTTATCTTTTGAATCTCAGAATTCAAGCAGGTGCTTATCTTTGAGCAACTCTGCGCTTGATGAGCAAGGCGGCAGCGGCCAAAAGTCCGATCGAGAGAATCGCCATCGGCGCGCTTTCACCTGTCTGAGCGACTGGCTTGCCGGCAGGTTTTTGGGACGGCTTGGCGACATTTTGAGTCGTCGTGCCTGCAGGCGTTGTCGTGGGTTTAACGGTCGTCGTTGTGGTCGGCGCAGGTGTTGTTTTGCCACTCGGCACCGCTTTCAAGGCAGCAAGAGCCTTGGTCTTGATATCTTTGATCTGCTTGCGCATGGCTTCAACATCTTCCGTCGGAACGGCGTTGATATCTTCAACCGCCTTCTTGGTGAGGTCTTGGATTTGCTTCTTTTGCGCTTCAGTATAGCGCTCATTTTCGGGCTTGCTGTTGTTTTCGTCGACGAGTTTCGTAGCCGCCTCTTCGACTTCCTTGGCCGCAGCTGCTTTTTCAGCGGCTGTATCGACTACAGGCTGATCTTCGCCCTTTTTCACGGCGTTCAAGTCTTCGATCGCCTTGGTCTTGAGGGCCTCGATCTGAGCACGGAAGTTCTGAAGTTTATTCTCGTCATCGCCTTCGGGCCACTGTAAATTGGTGAGCGCTTCGACTGCAGCGCTGGTGATCTTCTTGAGCTCTTCTTTTTGCGCTTCGGTGTAGCCTTCTTGTTGGAGTAGCGGCTCAGATGCTTTGACAATCTTTTCGGACGCAGCCTTTTTCTCCGCATCGCCGACGAGTTGATCTAAGTTGTCTTTTTTATCTTTGAGCGCTTGAGACTGGTCCTTGTAGCTTCTCTTGTTCCCCAGCTCTTCTTTATCCTTCTCGAGCTGTTCGTTGAGCAGCTGCTTCGCCTCTTCGCTCTGAGTCTTGGCCTTGGCCTCTTCATAGATTTTTTCCAAAGCCTTCAAGGCGTCTGCCTTGGCCTTTTCGGAAACCTCTTTGTACTTGGCGACAATCGCTAAGAGCTTGGTGTCGTAAAGCTTGGTCCCTTTCTCGCCTTCAAGATCTTCGATGGAGAGCGTTTTTGATTCTTGGACCAACTCCTCATAGAGCTTATCGACTTCAGCTTTATATTCGTCGACGTATTTGGTCTTGTCTTCTTCGCTGACGCCTTCGAGGCGCTTGAAGTTTGCATTTTTGGTTTGTTCAATGAGGTCTTTTTTCTCTTGGAGCCAAGCTTGACGTCTAGCTTCTTCGTCTGGCTGATCTTCGTCCGCATGGACAGAAAGCAAATAGCTCTGTGTCATGGGAGCAACCATGCCCAAGGTCAACGAGCAGGCTAAGATAGAAGCAAAAATTAAATTGCGTTTCTTCATATGTTCCTCCTAACGATGCAGCTGGCTTGCTGCATATGACAGGTATTCTACTCCTTACGAGATAAGCGCGGGTGATAACTTTATTTGTTTTTAGAAAGCTCGGAAAATTTTGACAAATTGCTTGAAGATCAAAATAAAAGATCGAAATGCTTAGGCGTTCTGCTGTTTGAATGGATGCACCAAAGTGAACGAAAGAATAACTTTGAAATTTGGCACATTAAAGGTGTAAACATATAAAAAATTTGATCCCGAGAAGCTGAAATTCAACTATTATAAAATGTGCGTTTTTATTTGGAGACGCTTTGACTCAAGAGTTCTATAGATCATGATCAGAGCATGATCGACACAAGAGAAGATAAGATCAATGCAGAGATAAGACAGACGTGTCGTAGAAGATGGAAAAACGAGATTTACCAAACACCGATATGCGAGAAGATCAGCACCAAGATGCAAAGATGAGCGCCTTTCGACCAGTCAAGGCACTCGATGCGAGCGCGCTCGAAAAGAAATTAATAGAGAAGCAAGAGGCGGAACAGAAGCGTATCGCGGCTCTTTTGGCTGAACGCGTGGCGCGTGAAAAAGAGCAAAAGCAACGCGAGATGGACATGAATCGTCCGCCGATCGAGGTTCAAGCGGGAGAGATTAACGATCAGCGCCAGGCTAAGACCTTTAGATCTCGCAAACCGGTTTTGGAACAAACTTTACGTAAAATTGTGGCGGTTTCTCTGGGGCTATCACTGCTTTTGGCGGGGATTTCTTTGGGCATTGCGTACACTTTGTCTCATTATCACGATGAAGAACTGAAGACGCGCGACGTGGCCAAGCAAGAAGGCAAGGAGCAGTTTATTCACCGCGGACTCCAAGGAACGCCGCTTGCCAGTGAAGCGCTTTATCAGACGAATGAAGAAAAAATCAGGGCGCGTGTGTTGCGACAAAAGCAAGTGCGGTCGAAGTCAGCACAAGGGAAAGAAGCGTCGTCAGAACAAGACTCTGCGCCATCGGCAGATCGTACAGATTTGAAAGCTCGCGAGACGAATGCCAAAAGGAATGCCAACTATTCTGGAAGTGATGCGCTGGATGCGGCGCAGATCCCAAGTCAAGAAGAGGCGAAACAGGCGGCAGATTCGGGAGATTATCAGGCTTTGGCTTTGCTGCCTAATCCCCCTAGCGATCTGCTGAGCAAGCTGTTTGATCGGGGTTATTATGAGGACGTGCTCAACGATTGGACGAATCGCTCGACCATGATGTCGGTGTCTGAGGCACCCAATGGTTTGACTTTGCATTATCCCTATTTGACGCTTTACGCCCCTTATACTTGGCCGCTTTTGCCGACATCGCCCAAAGTATCAGAAGCTTTTTTTGACGATGCAGCTTTTATTGGCGACTCGATCCTTTCGATCTTTACGAGTTCGATGAGCTTTGATGCCGATAATTTTGCGCGCCCCAATATGCGCACGATGACGGCTTTGGACAATTTTGTCTTTACCAATTCAGAGGGTGAAACTGGGACGATCCGTGAGCTTTTGACGCTCAAACAGTATGGCAAGCTTTTTTTCTTGCTGGGGACAAACGAAAGTGCTTACGGCGATCCGAATATTTATTGGAATGCCTATCGCGAGATGCTGACTCAGGTGAGAGCGCTTCAGCCCCGAGCTCAGTTTTATCTGATAACAACCTTCCCGGTGAGTGCTTACTATGAAGAAGAGGGTCGATATCCTTCAAATGAAGATTTAACGGAGATGAATGCGGGGCTCGCGGACATTTGTCAAGAGTTTGGGGCCTTTCTCTTAGATCCTGGGGCGTCCATGCGTGGTGAGTACGGGGTTTTGCCTGATGGGGTCGCAGAAGATGGAATTCACTTTAGTGCGGCAGAAGTGCCTGATTGGCAAGCGTACATGCAGACGCACACGTATCAAGGTGCCCTAGGGCTTTTGGACCCTAAGCTCGCACCAGAAAGTGCGGAGGAAGCTGATCTTCAAACTGAAAAAGAGGCGTCGAAGCAGGAGCAAAACTCCGCGGACGAGCGAGAAGCCATGCTGGATCAATTAGGTATTCCGGTCTTGGGTGAAGACGGCGAGTTACAGAAAAAAGAAGAAGTTAAACCGGGCTCAGCAAGTGCAAGACGTTTAGCTAGAGAGCAAGCGCAACTAGAAGCGAAGAAGCATAAGCGCCAGAATGCGGCCAAGCAAGGGCTTGCGACGCCTGAGGAAGGTCAAAACGTGCCTTCAACGAAAGCGATGCACCAAGCGTACGAAGCGGTGTTTACAGGATCGGATGACAAGGTCAAATCTTGGTTGGATGAACTCTACCAAAAGGTGATTGAGCAGATTGCTTTCCAAGATAAAATGAGCTCCATTCGTCCTAAAAGCATTTTGAGTCTTTACGGTTTCTCTCAAGACGAACTTGAAGACGCGCGCATTTTGCGTTCGACACAGGCGACGGCGGAAGAGCTTTTGCTTCTTTGTTTCAAAGATGAAGACGCGGCGCTTGACGCCCGGCAAAAACTTTTGGTCTATCTGCGCGAGCGCATCAAGACTTATCAGGACTATGCTCCGGCAGAGCTGGATCGCTTGAAAAAGGCATCTCCCATTCGAGATGGTCGCTGGCTTTATCTTGTGATTGCTGATCGCAGTGATCGACTCGAACAACTTGTGAAATAAAAAGGAGGTCGATGTGGTTTTTAATTCTATTCCCTTTCTATTCTATTTCCTGCCGATCGTCCTTTTTGGCTACTTCTTGATGCCAAGAACTTGGCGCAACGCCTTTTTGCTTGTTGCGTCGCTTTTCTTCTATGCTTGGGGCGAGCCGGTTTTAGTCCTTGTTTTTGTCGCCTCGCTTGTTGTGAACTACGGGCTAAGTTTTTGGATTCATAAGGCGCTTCAGACGGAAGGTCAGGCGACTCGTCGTCTCGCGCTGTTCTTTTCTTTGTTTGTGAATCTAGGGCTCCTCGCGGTCTTTAAGTATGCGGGTTTTGCGGTGAGCAATTTCAATGCTTTAACAGGGCTTTCGATGCCTGTGCCCAAGCTCGCTTTGCCGATCGGTATTTCTTTTTACACCTTTCAGATCTTGAGCTATCTCATCGATTTGTACCGTGGACGCGTCGCGTTTGAGCCCAACTTCATCAATGTTTCTTGCTATGTGACCTTGTTCCCGCAGTTGATCGCGGGACCGATTGTGCGCTTTCAGACTGTGGCTGAAGAATTGAAGCACCGTGAAAATGGCTTTTATGACATTGAACGCGGCATCGTGCGTTTTGTGATCGGTTTGGCGAAAAAAAGCCTTTTAGCCGATGGGATCGGCGCGCTTTGGGTGACCGTTTCGGCGATGCCGATGGATCAGCTGAGCACGGGTTTTGCTTGGCTGGGCTTGTTGGCTTATGCTTTTCAAATTTATTTTGACTTCTCGGCCTATTCAGATATGGCGATCGGCTTGGGCTGGATCTTGGGCTTTCATTTTGAGGAAAACTTCAATGATCCCTATATGGCCACAAGCGTGACGGATTTTTGGCGGCGCTGGCACATCTCTCTTTCGACGTGGTTCCGTGAATACGTGTACATTCCTCTCGGGGGTAATCGAAAAGGCGCTTTGCGGCAGGTCTTCAACTTGCTCTTGGTCTGGTTTTTGACGGGCCTGTGGCACGGAGCGAATTGGAACTTTGTGCTCTGGGGTCTTTATTTTGGACTCTTGCTCATCTTAGAGAAATTTGTTTTGCAAAAGCTCTTGTCGCGTTTGCCGCAGTTCATAGGCCATATTTATACCTTATTTATTGTCCTGATTTCATGGGCCATTTTTGCCAACGACCAAAGCGACCGCTTGTTTTTATTCCTCAAGCGTCTATTCGTCCCTGGCGGACTTCCGGTCATTGATCGGCAAGCGCTTTACTATGCCCTGAGTTACGGTATGCTTCTTTTGATTTGCGCCTTACTATCGACCCCTTATCCAAGACGACTGTGGGCCAAATTTTCAGGCGCTTCATCGACATCCGCTTTGGCGCTTGCGAAAGATAAAAGCGCCGCGGCACAAAATTCGAGTGCCTCCGTCGTAAAAAAACGTGCGATCTTACTTCGGAATATGGGATTATTGCTCTTATGGTTTTTATCCATCGCTGCGGTCGTTGCATCGAGCTATAAGCCGTTCTTGTATTTTAGATTTTAGAAGGAGGAGAAGATGCATCGAGATTCATTCAATCTAAATGATGAGCTGGACGATCTAACTCCTCAGGCGAGCACAGATGAAAAAGAGCCGATGGATCCGTTCAAAATGGATTCGTTCAAAGTTGAAATAGAGGCCCCATCTCCATCTGACGAAAACCCTTTTTCTGGGATGAGTCATGAGGAAATTCGTCTGGCGGGGATGCGTCAGGCGATGTTCTCAGCCTATTCTCACGCGGCGAAGTCAGAGCCAGGCGGCTCTTTTTATGATATCTCTGAAGGTTCTTTGATCGGTGGAAAGCCGAGGCAAAGTCGTGGTCGCTATGTCAATTTTGATAAAAAAGCCTTTGATTTGATGACGCGCCATAAGTCTTCTGATCGACTGGAAGATCTGTTGGTGAGCGAGGAGGATATCAAAACTTATCAGCCCGAAATCATTCCTGGGCGCTCGGTGATGAGTCAACACCAAGAAGAGGAACTCTACGCCCAAAAGAGAACACAGACGAAGCCCTTGCAGCCGTCTCACTACGAAGACTTTTCAAATCCAGCACAAGCAAAAATTGAGCCCTACTTTCGCCCTTTTGGAATAGAAGCGAACGAAAGAAAGGGCGCAGAAACATGGCCGAGTTTGGAAGCGAGTCAGGATGAAGCCACTCAGGGTGGAGCCGCTCAAGATAAATCCGCTCAAAATAGATCCGCTCAGTCAGAAATACTTGGCGAAAAACGAGCGACAGCTGTGCTGCCCCCAGCAGCAGGCCTTGTTACAGTAACGGCAGCCGAAGATGCACTAAATGAAAGTTCTAAGCAGGCGGCACAAGAACACGCGCCACACGAACAGGCGCCACAAGCCGAAGCGGCCAATCAAGGCGCGGATCAATTCAATGAAGAAGAGGGCCTGTCTCAACGATTAAAGCGATCTCGCAAACTTAAATTGAGGCCGCTCGCTTCGATATGGTCAGATGTCGTCCGTTATGTGCACCAAGCTCGTCGCGAGGACCCATCTTCTGCTGCGGACAAAAGTTCAACGAAAATCACATCGGAAGAAGCCGCTTTGGAGGAAGCGGTTTACGAAGAGCCTGTTTCAAAAGAGGTCGTTTCAGCAGACGTGACCGAAGAAAAAACGACCTTAGTAGAAGAGAAACATGAGGCACTTCAAGCGCGAAACTCCGCAGAACCGGTGCAACTTTTGCCGTCGGAACTTCTCTCACACTTTAAGTTGCTGCGTCAGCGCATCATGCTCTTTTTCGTCGTGATGGTTTGGGTCGGAACCTATTTTATTTTCTTGCTTCTCGCGCCCCAGAAATTTTATTCTGCGCGTGAAAAACGGCCATTGGCGCAGCTCAAGATGCCGAGTTTATCTTCGATCCAAGAAGGGACGTTTGCGAAGCTCTTTGATCAGTATGTGACGGATCATTTTCCTTTGCGCGACGAGTGGATTGGGATTTATGATCTCTTTAATCGCGTCTTGCTCAAAAAAGACAATGGAAGTGTTTTTTACGGCAAAGGCCCCTGGCTTTTTGCCAAAAAGAACCCTTACGACAATGATCAGTTTTATAAAAATGCTTTTGCGATCAAAGATTATGCGGAGTGGGCGGCAGAAGATCCTCAGCACGTGCCGCTGACTTTTGCTGTTGTGCCGAACAAGCAAGAAATCGTGCGGCAAGCCTTGCCTTATGCCGCTCCGATTCGGGAACAATCACAGTGGATCCGTTTGCTCCAAGAAATGACGCCGGCGCTCAAAACCATCGATTTAACAGAAGCGCTAAAGCAAGATGATGGACAGCTGTTTTACTATACGGATCACCATTGGACGACGCGAGGGGCGATGCTTGCAGCATCCGAGTTGCTCAAGTCGATGGGTAAGCAGGGCCTACAAATGCAAGATTACAAGGTTGAGACCGTGTTTGATCAATTCTTAGGCACCTTGTATGCCAAGACGGGCTCTTTTATTCAAAAGGCAGATCGAATTGAGATTTGGCGCGATCAAAACTTTGAACAAGATCCTGCGGCGTGGTCGATTATTCGTGACGAAAATGGCCAGGAAATAAAGCGCGGTTTATATGAAGCGGGAGCTTTGCTTGGCGACAGTCCCTATGAGGTTTTCATGGGCGGAGACAAAGGCTTTCTTGAGGTCGAAACGCCTTTGGCGCAAGCGGGGCTCGACAATCGTATTTTGATTTACAAAGATTCCTTTGCGGATGCGATGATTCCCTTCTTGACGAGCCGCTATGCACATATATATGTGATTGATCCGAGATACAGTGAATTGTCGATCGAAGATATGTTAGATCATGATCCGAAGATCGAGCAGATTTTGATTCTTTTTAATGTCAACTCTTTTGCTGAAGAGCCTAATTTCTCGCGCATCTTTTTGCATGATTGAGGTAGCGCATGCATTTTTTGGACGATCAAGACACCGCGCCATTTGAAAATTTGTTGATGCGTTGGCGTCAAATCTTATGTGAGCCGCAAGTTGAAGCTGGCGTCTTTTATTTGGTCGGCACCCCGATTGGCAATTTGGGCGATTTATCGCCGCGCGCAATGGCTGTCTTAATGCAGGTCGATCTTATTTTTGCGGAAGATACAAGACACAGTCAGCACTTGTTTCAGGGCTTTGGGCTTACAGCTCCACGCATGCAAAGCTGTTATAGCCAAGTGGAAGCACAAAGGACCCAGAAGCTTTTAGACGCTTTGGCACAAGGACAGAGCGTCGCTTTCATGTCTGATGCGGGGATGCCTTTGATCTCGGATCCTGGAGCGAAATTGGCTCAGGCGGCAAGAGAAGCGGGTCACAAGGTCACTTGCATTCCTGGGCCGACAGCTGCGATGACGGCATTGGTTCTTTCGGGACAAGATGCAAGTGATGTGCGCTTTTGCGGTTTTTTGCCGGCGAAACACGGGCGAAAAAGACAGGTTCAAAACGTGCTTGCGCGAGAAGAAACCCAAATCATTTATGAAACAGCTAAACGCCTACCAGAGTTGATGCGCTTGTTTTACGATTTGGGCGCTCCAAAAAGGCGCGTCGCCCTCGCCAGAGAATTGACCAAACGCTATGAAGAAGTGGAAGCCTTAAGTGTTGACGTTTGGCTGGATCGCTTCGAGGTAACCCCGCCTCGAGGGGAATACGTTTTAGTTTTAGAAGGAAAAAGCTCGATTGAGGCAGAGTCAGAGTCAGAAGAAACAACAAGCTCCAAAGATGAGCAGATTGAGGCTTGGCTGCTCGATCGCTGCGTCAAGGGAATCAAGACAAAACAGCTCGCCAAACAAGCGGCGGAACATTTTGCTGAGTGTGCCTATTCACCCAAACATTGGTATAACAAAATCCTAGAACTTAAATCCAAACATCAGCTGAATTGAAAAAAGAGAGATTGAATCAAGGGTAAGGGAAAAGGATCGCGAGCCCCCTAATTGCGTGGTTTTAGTTGTGAACAAAACAAATCCAAAATCGAGCAGAGGTCTTGTTCCCCATTCGAAAAAACGACGAAATACGTGCAAAGTGCTGCAGATGGTGCTCTGATGTTGTTTTTTTTTGTGACAAATGGCAAAAAGCAAAAAAAGTGTTGACACAATTAAGCACGGGCGATAACCTATGCACATCAATTCGCTGATGCGAGGCAACAAGAGCGTCAGCGAGTAAATGGAGGAAATAAAAATGAAGAAGACAAGCTTATTTGCTGGTATTTTGGGTCTCGTCTTGGCGGCGGGCGTTGTCGCTCCGGTTTTCGCTGATGATGCAGCTCCTGCCGAGAAGGATCCTATTACTGCCTTGGCGGACAAGTACAAAGAAGCCGTCAATAATGCACAAAAAGAAGTCGAGAAGGATGAGGCCGCAAAGAAGGCCGAAGAACTCGATGCGCTTAAGAAGAGTTTTGTGGCGCCCGAAGTCTTGGATTACATGAAAAATGTGCGCGATAGCAAAGAAGAGGAGAAGTCCATCTTTGACGCCAACGCAAAGGACATTCTGGGCTCCGAACCCCGCTTCGCTTATGATCAGATCATTGCCAATCTTCGCAAGGATCCGGAACTCGTCAAGAAGAACCTTGCGAGCGATGAGCAGCTCCTTGGTTACAAGGCGATCTTGGAGAAAGCCTTTAGAGAGCACGGCGGCTTTGATAAAGAAGATAAAGAATTCCTCGCTAAGCTCGAGAAGGACATCGTTGATGAGCGTGTGTTGACCTATCTCCGTGACTGGATCAAGACCGGCAAGTTGCCGAACGGCCAGACCGTTCCTGGCACCACCAATGGTAACCCCACGCTTCCTGAAACCGGTGAAGAACTGCCTTACGTTGCGGTCGCTTTGCTCGGCATGGCTGCTGCCTTTACCGCGATCCGTCGCGCTCGCAAAGTGAACGAGCTCTAATTGAACGGATCTCTTATAACTGAGGCTTGCCTCCCTCAGATATTAAATGGAAAGCGGTGACCTTCGGGTCACCGCTTTTTTTAATATTTAATTCTATTTTGTTATCGGCTTTATGATGCCAGAAGCAGGGCTTTTGACTTATAATGGAACCAAATCGCCATAGGGGGAAGACGACACTCATGAATGAAAAAGTACGCAAATTTTTGTGTGATGAACAGGTGTTGGCGGATTTGATTTTGTTGGATGAGGGCGTCCAGTCTTTTCGAAAGGCGATGGAATCAGGTTTGAGAGGCGAAGAAGGCCTCATGATGATTCCCACGTATATCACGATTGGTGAGAAAATCCCTCGCGGACAAAAAAGCATTGTCTTAGATGCGGGCGGGACGAATTTTCGCGTGGCGACGCTTTATTTTGATGAGGATTACAATCCCGTTATTGAAAACTTTGCCGCGTACAAGATGCCTGGCATTGATGAGGATCTGAGTCGGGAAGCTTTTTTTGATCAGATCGTGGACTATCTTGAGCCTGTTG
Organism: Bacillota bacterium; assembly: GCA_023388205.1. GTDB lineage: Bacteria > Bacillota > Clostridia > Saccharofermentanales > Fastidiosipilaceae > JAEWGS01. Next base: position 12,077 of record JAEWGS010000049.1, on the reverse strand, counting down.
TGGATCAGGCGGATCGCATTGGTTTTTGCTTTTCCTACCCTGCGGAGATGTACCCTGATCGGGACGGCCGCGTGATTAACTTTTCTAAAGAGATCCAGCTTCCGGAGGTCATTGGCGCCAAAATTGGTGAGAACATTTTGCGCCAGCTCGAGAAGCGGGGATTGAAACATGATCATCAAATTTCTATTTTGAATGATACAGTTGCTGCTTTGCTTGGCGGGAGAACACATACAGAGCGTTTTGGCTACGATTCTAATGTGGGTTTTATTTTAGGAACGGGTACGAACAGTGCGTACATTGAGGAAATTTCAAATATCGAGAAAATCCTTGACCAAAATCTCGGGCGAGCGCATAACGGCTACATGGCGATTAATCTAGAGTCAGGAAACTTTGTCGCCAACCATTTGGCCCCTTTAGACGATGAGATTGACGCGGCGACGAGCGAACCCGGCACGTATCGCTTTGAGAAAATGATTTCGGGGCGTTATCAGGGGATGCAAGCACTCCATTTAATTCGAACAGCGATCAAGAAAAGCGAGATTTTTAGCGATTTTTTTGCAGAACGCTTTGACCACATTGAAACGCTGAGTTCGAAGGATTTGGATGATTTCTTGTATATGCCTTACGGATCCAACATCTTGAGCCAGTGCTGCGCCAATGTCATTGACCGCGAGAGCTTATATTGGATTTTAGACAACATCTATGAAAGAGCTGCGCGCCTTGTGTGCATCAACCTAGCCGCAATTATGGAGCATGCGAATATCGGGAAGTCACCGGTGCGTCCTGTAGCGATTACGGCTGATGGCACGACTTTTTATAAGAGCAAATTGTTCCGGCCCAAATTGAATTACTATGTGCGCACCTACATTAATGATCAGCTGGGTCGTTACTGTGAGTTTATGAAAGTTGAGCATGCGAATTTGATCGGAGCGGCCATAGCGGCTTTGACAAACTGAGAGAGGCGAAACAGCGAGACAAAAAGAAGTGCCAATACAAATATGGGCCCATATAAATATGAGCTCATATAAACATGAGGCTCTTTTCTGAAATTGATAAAGGAACATATGGGTTTATTATTCAGTCGAAAAAGAACGGATGGCAAGCTGGTACAAGGTGGCGATCCGATGAATTACATCATGCCTTACGTGATGCGTTCGCGCACAGAGGCTCAGGTTTATGCGACCTATCCCGTGCGGATGGATGCGATTCAAGAGTTTATTCGACAGAATCGGCGCAAAGGTGTGCGCGTGACCTTTTTTAATGTGCTCGTCGCAGCTTTACTTAAAACCTTGATCGAAAGGCCAAGGCTGAACCGTTTTGTGGCGGGGCGTAACATCTACGAGCACAATGAATTTGAAGTGCTTTATGTGGTCAAAGAGGCTCTGACGGAGGAAGCGAACGAGTCTGTTGCGAAGGTGCGTCTTGCCCCCGAAGACACGATTTACGATGTCGTCGAAAAAATGAGCAGCCAAAATGAGCGCCTCAAAGCGGGGGAACTCAAAGGTGACGATAAGATGATCCGTCTTTTGTTGCGTGCACCGCGCTGGCTCATTCGAGCGGTCTTTGCCTTTTACCGTTGGCTGGACTATCACGGCTTAGTGCCCAAGGCAGCCATTGAAGAATTCCCCTTTTACAGCTCTGCTTTTGTATCGCACTTAGGGACGATCGGGGGGAATGTCGCGCACCACCACTTGTATGAGATGGGGACGACCTCGATTTTTATTACGATCGGCAAGACACAAGAACGACCGGAGCGCACCGATGACGATGGCTTGCGCTGGATCAAAGAGATTGATATCGGGATCAATGTCGATGAGCGTATTTGCGATGGTTACTATTTCATCAAAAGCTTGCGCCTTTTTGAGCGCTATATGAACGACCCTTGGCTTTTGGAATATCCAGGGATTCAAATCCCAATTCAACGCAGCGAGGGCTTGACGCAATTTCGTCAGAAACAGGCGGAAGAGGAACGCCGCAAACGCGATGAGAAGCAAGCTGCCTTCGAGCGTTGGCTGGCTTTGGGACAGCCTGATCCGGAGCGCTAAATCATGCGCATTGAAGGGCGTCTCTTTTTAGGCAAACAGTTGTGCCGCATCGATACGGTTGCGCAGGATTTTGCGCCTGATGTGCGCTTTTCACAGGCTTTGGAACAGCTATTGATCAGCTATTGTCATCAGGTCAATGTATCTTTGCCTCTTTGGCTTGAGAAAAACACGCGAGAATTTGCCGCGTTTCATAAGACGATCTTTTTTGCAGACCAGTTTATGGAGCCGGTCCCTTTTGATCGGATGCAAATTTCTCTTTTGGAAGATGCATGAAGTGGGCTTATTTTCACAGCTGTGGGCGCTGATCTTTAAGACGGCGGCGGCCTTTTAAGATATAAGGATTCAATAAGACGAATAGTTGAGTATAAGGAGAAGGGAAGCGATGCGCTTAGATAAATTCCTCAAAGTTTCGCGCCTGGTTAAGAGGCGCAGCGTCGCAAATGAAATTTGCGATAAAGGCCGTGTTGAATTAAATGGACGCGTCGCGAAGGCGAGCGCTACGCTGAAAGTCGGCGATCACTTGACGATTCATTTTGGAACGGGGTCTACGGAAGTAGAGATCCTTTCGATCCAAGAGACGGTGAGAAAAGAAGAAGCCAGCGATTTGTACCGCGTGCTGGGTTGAGGGCGAGCGTTGACCTTCGTTGGCGTGATTTAGAAGTTAGATCTAGCGGAATTTAGCAGCTAGACCTGCGGAATTTAGGAACTAGACCTGCGGAGGCTTCATTTGACTTAGGCCATCCTCTGAATCGGGCGACGGGTGCTTACCGAGCAATTTTTCAAGCTGAGCGTTAACGAGATGCTCCTCGATATGCCTTTTGATTCGCTTAAAGAGCATGTCTTGAGTGTGTTCATCTTCGACGCCTGTAAAGGTTTTATCTTGGATGATATCGGCTAAGCGTTGCTGGAGGTCTTCTTTGACTTTTTCATAGGGCAAAGCGGGCGGCAGATGGAGCTGTTTTCTGAGGCGTTCATCGAGATCTTTGGCGCTTAATTTTTGCCACAAATCGAGATATACCGCAAAAAGCCAAGTTTTTGTGACGGCTTCACGTTCAAGTTTGTAGATGACGTCCTCGCTGAGAGACAGTGATTTGAGCAATTCTTCGTAGGCAACGACACCGCGCATGGCCTGATGGAGGCGGCGGTTGAGAAGGACGGGTTCGTCGGGGGCAGGCTCGCTGTTCGGGGCTTGCGTGAGGAGTGCAAGGTTCGCAAAATAGTTGGTAATCGCGATTTGGCAGCGTTTCAAAGGCGCGAAGACATCCTCGGGATAATCGCTTTCCTTAAAGGCTTCGAGCGAAATGCTGTGCTGACCTTGGAGGCGGCGGAGTGCGTAGACGAAACGATGCTCGATACTGAGTTCGTGGAGGAGCTTGATGAGTGGCCAATGCTGATTCTCGCGCGTGAGGGCAGCCTTATACTGGATCGGCGGAAGATTTTTGTCTCGGTAGTCGTGGAGCGTTTGCGTGATTTCCGCTTTACTAAAATGGACGTAGATTAAAAGCCCCAGGCGCTTTTCCTGTTCAAATTCGGGCAAAAGCATTTCGATTTCTGGGCTCATCGCCAAGGGTTTCAAGGCTTCACCTTGATTTTGATGGGCGAGAAGATTCTTGAGGGGACAAAGCAGCGCTTCTTTTGGAAGGCTATGGAGCGTCGCTTCGTATGCGTCAAAAATCTGTTGCATGCCGATGAATTCGGGACTATTTGGGTCAAGACCGTAAACGAGGCCGAGCTTGGCTTCACCTTTTGCGCAGATGATCGACATGCTTAAGCTCCTTGCAATTGATTCCAAAGAATGGCGAGAGAACGGGCTAGATCGACTTGCTCAACGACGACATCTGCAGGCACGTGGAGCACTTGCGGGGCAAAATTCCAGATGGCTTTGACGCCAGCGGCAACGAGCTGATCACAAACGGCTTGGCAACAAGACGCCGGAACTGTGACGATCGCAATTTGCGCGTCGAGCTCAGGGAAAAGCTCCTGAAAACGATCCATATGGAGAATTTCGAGATGGTTATATTTTCGACCGACACGATCTTGAGAGACATCAAAAGCACCAACAATATCAATGCCGTAATCGCGAAAACCCTCATAATGCAAGAGCGCCAAGCCGAGGTGACCGCAGCCGATGAGAACGGTTCTTTTGTTGACCTCATAGCCTAGAAAATGACGAATATCTTCAATGAGCGAATGCAAAGGGAAGCCGGTGCGCGGCTTGCCGCTTTGGCTAATCCAAGCGAGGTCCTTGCGCACTTGTATGCCGGTGAGGCCAAGGGCTTTGGCAATTAGGGCGCTAGAAACATAGCGTTGCCCGGACGCGTAAAGGTTACTCAAATAGTTGAGGTAGGTGGGCAGACGCTGAATGGTCGGCAAAGGCACCGGAGCACTTGATGGTATTTTTTGAGTCTTATCTTCCATGGCTTCATTCTAGCATAGGGCGGGCGCAACATCGTTAGGAATTTATCTATTGGGGAGATGTGAGGGCGGATTTTGTTGGGAGATTTTGAGCTGATTTTGGGTCGATTGTAGGCTGATTTTGGGCTAGGGTGAGGCGAAAGCCGAGCTTTTCTCGAGTTTGAGGGCCTTTGAAAAGAACTGTTTCGATGAGATAGAGCAAAGCAAAAGCCGGCTTCAAGACAAAAAAGAGCGACCCAGAGGCCGCTCAGAAAGATCTTATGCGATTTGATTAGATCAGCTTTTTAGAGGCAAAAGACGCGCTTCGATGAGCTTGGTGAGTGTTTCTTCGTTCAAAGGCGCGAGGGCTTCAGGCCCCTCTGTATTGAGGACGAGCTGCGGATCGTGCAAGGAGGCGCGCAGCAGCATCCAGCAGGCTTTTTCCCCCGAAACTTGAATGCGAATGCCTTCCCGGTTTTCTGGATCGATTGACCAGCCCGGATAGAGGCCTTGTTCCAAAGCTGAGGTGAGATCCTCGATGATTGCAGCAACTTCGGGACCACCAACATATTTGGGGGCGAATTCAAAGCGGCGTTCATTTTGATATTCGGGTTCTTGGAGGGTGTCGAGGCGGCGGAGGAGATCTTGACCTTCGCGCTTTCCTTTTGCGAGCGCGGCGAGAATCCGACAGGCCAGATAGGCCCCATCATCTAAGTAGTCGTTTTCGCGCAAGGCGGCGTGCCCAGAGGTTTCAATGGCAATCTGAGCATTTTGACCTTGGGCCCAGAGTAGCTGCGCTTGACTAATGACATTGCGATAGCCACGGCGCCAGCGATAATGCGTGACACCGATGGATTTGAGAAAATCCGACAACTCAGACGATGTGACCGAATCTGTCACGCAAAGCAAATCGGGCTCCTCGTCGACTAAGATGGCGCAGATGAGGCCAATGAGGCGATTGCGGTTGATCTCGCGGCCGTCTGGGGCAATGAGCGCCACGCGGTCCACATCGGTATCAAAGATGATGCCCAGATCGGCCTGAGCTTGTGGAACGGCTTTTGCGAGCGGCAAAATAGCGGCTGGCAATTCAGGATTGGGAATGTGGTTTGGAAAGTGGCCGTCGGGCTCAAGGTAGAGGCTGCCTTCGCAGTTCGCCCCGAGCACTTCGAGGACGTCTTTGACAAAAAAGCCGCCGGCGCCATTGCCTGCATCGACTAAAATTTTGTATCCCTTGAGGGGCTGCTCTTGATCTTTGTCGTCAAAGGCCTGCGCGATGGTCTGGCGTAGACTTTGGGCGTAAAAGTGCATAAAGGGATCTGAAACAACTTTGCGTTCGGCGATCGAACAATCTAGAGAGGCGAGGAGTCGACGATCGAGTTCTGGTGTTTCAGCCTGAAAAGCCTGCAAAGACGTTCCCACATAGCTCGCTCCAGGGAGGAGGCTTTCGAGACGGTTCAAAGATAGTTCCAAATCTGTTTCGACATAGCTTAAAACGGCTTCGAGATCCGCGTGGTCAAAGCCGCCGGATTGCGTGAAGAATTTGAGCCCATTTCGCTCCATAGGAAGATGACTCGCTGTGAGCATGATGCCCGCATCGGCAGCTTCATAGGTAGGGTAGCTGCTTACGGCTGGCGACGCGGATGTAGCGCTTGTGTTGGGCTGTTCGGCCGTCGTGTTTGACCTGCTTGGCGTAGATGCAGCATCCTGACAAACGCGAAACAAAGCGGGTGTCGCCGCAAGACCCAAGCGGCGCACTTGTTTCACGCCCGACGCGATTAAGCCTTCGATTAGGGCGGCTTCGATGCGCTGGGCAGACAGCCTTGAGTCGTGGCCAATCGCGATGCTGAGTTCATCGATCGGCTTTTGGCATTTGGCGCTCAGATGCTTGGGCAAGGCACAAGCGATGGCATAGACGGCAGGTGTGGAGAGCGTCAGCAAAGTGCTGTTCGGGGTGTCTGGTTTAGACAAAGCGACGCCACGAAGATCGCTGCCACTTTTTAATGCGTTTAGGGCTTCAAAAATCTGCGGATGCAAGTTCATGACTATGCACCTCCGTTTCCGGAATTTTCACCGTTACCACCGTTTTCGTTGTTGTTTCCGTTTTCGCTTTCGTTAGCCTCGGTCGGAGCGACGTAGGTATCATATCCCGTTGGGATGAGCGAAGAGTTTTCGTCGTAATACTCCGTATAAGCGGATCCGCTGCTATAAGTTCCGCTGTTCGCTCTTTGGCCAGAGTAAGCGGAGACCTCGACTGCGACGACGCCTTCAGGCATCTCGAATTTTGCCGCCGGGAGATCCTGGTGAATGGCGCGCATAATCTGGTAGAAGACATTCAACACTTTATAGCTGTCCGCTTCTGAAATGTAGGAGGTCTTAGTGGCATTGTCAAAGCCATACCAGAAGCCTGCGGTGTAGTAAGGCGTAAGCCCTGTGGCCCATTGGTCAACCGAGTTGTCTGAGGTACCAGTTTTGACGCCCGTTTGGATGACCCCGTCTGCGCCTTGAATTTGTCCGTATTGAGCGGCGACACCCCAGTGTGGGCTGTTGCTCAGACGAGAGCGAGTGACTTCCTGGAGCAAGTTGGTCATGATAAAAGCGGTCGAAGGCTTAAAGACTTGGCGCGTTTCGTTGGGTTCTTCGAGAACGACGTTGCCATCTGAATCGAGCACGCGGGTGTAAAGCACGGGTTCATGCCAAATGCCGTTGTTTGCAAAAGTCGCGAAGCTGTTGCTCAGTTCCAGCGGCGAAATACCTGTGGTCAAAGCGCCGACGGCGAGAGAAAGCTGACTTTCGTCGCCCGTTAAGTCCCAACCATTGTTTTGTAAGTAGCTTTTCGCTAAGTCGACCCCGACATCTCGCAGCGCCTGAACGGAGGTTGTGTTCAGAGATTCTTTGAGCGCGAAACGCAGAAGAACAGGACCGGAGAAGGTGTTGCTGTAGTTGTAAGGCCAAATTTCATTGGGCCGCTCTGGGTCTAAGGCTTGAGGCGAGTCACTCATCAGCGTGGAGCCGGCGTAAATATCTTGATCGATCGCTGGTGCATAGACCCCCACGGGTTTAATAGTTGAACCCGGTTGACGCGAAATATCCGTCCCTCGATTGAGAACGAGGTTTTGCGTTTTGGCGCCTACGCCGCCTGCGATGGCTACGACGTGGTGGGTCTGATTATCGATGATGACGCCGCCGGATTGCGGGCGTTCAGGTTCATTATCGAACATCCCAGGGAAGCTTTCGAAATTATTGTGATCGGCATAGACCTCGTCAACGATCGCTTGAATCTTGGGATCTAGCGTGAGGTAGATTCTAAGGCCGCCACCGCCGATCAGCTGTCCAGCAGCAAAGTCGCTGTAACCGAGCTTCTCAATGAGATCTTGGCGCACGCGCTTGATGGCATACTCGACGAAATAGCTGTTGACGTCTTGAGGTGAAACTTCTTCAGGCTTATCGATAAAAATGAGATCTTGATTGAGGGCCTGATGATATTCATCGTCGCTGATCATGCCGAGGCGAACCATGTTGGCGAGGACCTGGCGCTGGCGACGCAGACCATTACGGCGACCTCGTTCACTTCGCGGATTGTAAGTCGTGGGTGACTTGGGGACACCTGCAAGATAAGCTGCTTCTGCGATGTTGAGTTCGCTCGCAGTTTTACCGAAGTAGGCTTTTGAAGCTGTTTGCACACCGACATAAGAGTTTGCCATGGGAACGAGATTGATATAAAGCTCCATGATTTCATCTTTGGTCAGCTGTTTGGTCAGCATGATTGCGCGGTACCACTCTTGGATTTTGCGTTGAACGGAGCGCTGGTCTTCACCGGTCAAAAGTTTGACGGTCTGCTGAGTAATGGTCGATCCACCGTGACGCGCTTCGCCTCCATTTGAAAGCGCAGAGAGCACGGCGCTGATGATGCGCCGCGGAGCAATACCAATATTGTCGCGGAATTGCTCGTCTTCAGTTGAGATGAAGGCATCGACAAGTTTGGTGTTTTCGACGGATGAAAGCGGGATGTACTCACGGTCAATGTTTTGTGCCCCCGTGAGTTTAGCGACCATCGTTCCTTCTGCATCATAAACGAAAGAAGTCTGGTCTCCACCTTTACCTAAAAAGAGTGAAGTGGGGAGCGGATCCGTCAAAGCGACATTCCCGATGAGCGTGCCGACACCGATCGAGACAGCAAAAAGGACGCAGACAAACAGGCAAACAAGCAAGAACTTGAAGAGGGTGAAAGCCCCCAAAGCCAAACTGGTCAGCGGGTTACTTGAGTGATAAGGTCGCGTCGGCTTGCCGCGCACTTTGCGCTTGAGTTGACGGGTGATTAATTCCACATCACGGTCGCTGATTTTCTGGATGCTGAGTTCTTCTCTGGTGCGATCGAGGAGATCGTCTTGTAACTCTTGATGATGACTGAGCTGTTCTTGATGGAAGTGCTCAGCGGTGAATGCGCTTTCGTTAAGATTTCCGTTGGCATCGGGCTCTGAGTTGCTGATTGCATCTAAATCGGGCGCGCCCATCTGATCCTCTATGTTTGCGACAGGGCTGTCTGGATTTAGCTTGTCTGCGGCTGGGGTGGCTGAGCTGAGCTGGACTGCAGCTTGCTCGGGCTCAAAGCTTGGGTTGAAACGCAAAGTTGCTTCTGCTTCTTCGGACTGTGCTGGCTGGGTCTTGTGGAAGCTTTTTTTGATTTTTGAGAAAAAACCGTGCGCGCTTTCTTTTTTGGGAAGGTGCGACTCAGGGTGCGTCTCAGGGTATGACTGGGGGTGCGACTCTGGGCGCGACTCTGGGTATGACTCAGCGTATGACTCAGGGTGCGTCTCCGAGTGTGACTCGAAATTCATGTGAGGAACAGAAGGCGCGTCAAAGCCAGAAGTTAAGTCGTCTGATGCGGCACTTGTGGCTTCGGATTGGGAACTGAACTTTGACTCAGATGCTGAAAAACTTGTTGATACAGGCATCGAAGGAGAGGTTGCGCCATCAAGAGAGGTCGCTTCCGAGCCATTCGATGAAGCAATTTTCGTTTCTCGACGTAAAATACGCTGGATGAGCGCTTCATCACTGAGCGGAGCCGTAGACTCATGAAGGGGAGCCGAAGCCTCATGCGCCGAGGGAGAAAATTCTCGGGCGCTGATGCTATTGGGCGTGAAAACGTCATCTTGCGCAGCGAGTCTTAGCGGGCGGACAAGGTGGCTTGAATTAGAGGCGGCGTAATCTGCCGACTCGTTAGCCGTCGTATCTGTGACCTGCTGTTGGGGCGGCATATAAGCCTCATGATCTAAAGGTGTATACGGAGGCACCTGTTCATGTTGCGCATGTATATGTTCGTGCTGTTCGTGCGCATGTTCGTATTTATGGTCGTGGGGCAGATCCCCAGGGTGTATTTTCTTGATCATTTCAGCCTCGTGGCGCTGCATCGAAGCAACGCAGGTTTCATGATTTGGGCTTTTGTCGCAGATTAAAAATGCTAAAAAGCCACGATCTAATTCAAAGAGTAAGTATAGCACGAGGGCTGGAAGGGCTAAAATCGCTAAAATCGTGAAAGCGCTGCTTATTGTTTATTCAGCTTTTTCTTCATGAATACGGGCGTAGGCCAGATTGAATTATTCGCGAATTTGCTGAGGCGTTTTCTCTTTTTTTAGATGGCACACCGCATTTTCACTTCCTTTGGCGCTGGCCTTTTGGTAGTACCACACTTTGAAATTAAGCATCGCTTCAACTTCTTTGAGCTCTGTGAGCTGCCTTTGATGATCGAAGCAAAGTCAAAGAAATTGATCGGACTTCACCGAAAAAATTGTGCTGAAAACATTAAAACTAGATTACAGCATTGAAAATAAATTAGAAAAAAACAAGCAAAAAAGATCTTGACAAAAAAATACGGGGGGGGGGTATCATTTCCCTAAATATCAAACAATTCATTGATATTGAATTCACCTATCCCCAAACAGGGGGAAGCATGGAGGGAAAATGAAACGAGTCAAAGGAATCGCAACACTCATGGTGGCGGGTATGCTGTGTGCCTCCATACCTGTCATTCAAAATGTGGGTATTTTTGCTGTGCGTGCTGAAGAAGGCGTGCTCACTAAAGAAGCGTTGCAACAAGAAATTGCTGCTGCTAAAGAGGCTTTAGCAGCGAGCGAAAAAAAGGCTGCTGATTTAGAGAAAGAAATTGAAGCTAGCAAACAGGCTTTGAGCGAGGTTGAAAAAGAGTTGGCAGATACAAGAAAAAAAGCCAATTCGGAAGAAGATTGGGAAGCCGCAGCTGCGCTTCAAGAAAAGATTGACGAACTGAAGGGGAAAATAGAAAAGCTTCAAGCGGATAAATCGGCGAAGGAAGAAAACCTTAAAGGTGCTAAAAAGGAGCTTAAAGAAAATAAGGCGGCCCTTGCGGGTTTAAATGAAAAGCTTGCTGAGTTAGAAAAAAGAGAAAAAGAGCTTGAAGAGGCAAAACGCGGTGAAGAAGCTAAAGAAGCTCAGGACGCTTTGATTGAAGCTGAAAAAAATATTGAAACTGCCAAAGAAGAAATAACTAAGGTAGAGAAAAATTTAGCTGAGCAAGAGGCGGCTTTGAAGAAATCTAATGATGAATTGAAAGCCCTTGTTACAGAAGCCGAATACGAAGACGATTGGGAAAAAAGAGAGGAACTTAATAACAAGATCCAAGCTAAGAAAGCAGAGATTAAAGAGAAAGAACAAGCGGTTTCAGCTTTGAAGACCCAAAAGACTGATCTTCAAAAACAGCTTGATGCTCTTAAAAAGGACTTGGACGAGGCGCAGAACAAACCCGTGGATGTGACGGCTACCTTGGGCGTTCTGATCGGAAAGGTTGAAACCCAGTTGAAAGATTTGGTCGATCAACAGAATTCTGTTGAAGACTATCAAGAGCGCGAAGCGTTGAATGAGAAAATTCAAAACACTAAGAAGGTTTTGGAACAAGTCAAAACTTTGCATGAAACAGCTAAGTCCTTGGATCAGAAAAACAATGACCTTGAAAAATTGGTCGTTGAAAAAGAAGCTAAACTCGAGGATTTGAGAAAGCAAGCTAATACCGAAGAAGATTGGAATAAAAAAGAAGAGCTGAACAAGCAAATTAAGCAAGCCAAGGCTGACATTGCAGCTGCAAAAGCTGAGCTGACAGAAAATGCTGAAGTGCTTCAGAAGCTTTACAAGACCGCATTGGATTTGATCGAAGGCAAACAAGATGTGCCGGAGCCGACTGATAACACGGAGCCGACCGACAACACGGAACCGACCGGCAACACGAAGCCGACGAGTGTTGATAAGCCAGTTGTTTCGACGAAACCCGCGGCTACAACTGCTGGTCAGGCGGGAACAACGCAATCCGTCACAAATAAAAACAATACTGAGAAAAATGTGACTGGTAATAAAGCGCTCCCTCGCACCGGTGAGCACGCTGCAGGCTTGGCTTCCATCATGCTCGCACTAGCTGCCTCCCTCCTTGCGGCCAAAAAAGTGAAAAATCACTAAGTTAACGTCGCTTAACTTGAGTTGGAAGACGCCCTCTATTCTCTACGAATAGAGGGCGTTTTGTTTTGCTCTAATACGGGAGGATAACGATAAATGCGGGGTGCTCAATGCTTGAATTATGGAGTCACCGTATATAAAATTTTAGGGTTAACAGTATAT
>JAEWGS010000037.1 GCA_023388205.1 Bacillota bacterium | reverse complement strand
TTTGATCGCAGTCTTCATCATCACGCTCTTTTTAGGTCCACTTTTCTAATTTGCCAAAGTGCGCGTGCGCTTTCTAAAGCAGCACCTTTATCTGAATCCACTTCTTTTCTAAAGCAGCGCCTTTTCTAAAGCCAAGCGAGGCCACCTGCACTTTTTCCGCCCCGTCATCGCTTTGCCCCATCTTCTTCTGCCCCTCAATGACCTCTATCCCCTCATCTTCGTCCCTCTTCTTGGGGCACATGTCTAATTTCTTTTTCTTATTTCTTTATTTTTTATCTTTTTTGACTAGCCCTTCGCCTGCAATTGCTGTATAACTCAGAGATATAAATCCAACTGCATTTATGCGCTCTGCATGGATGCTTTGTTGATCATGGAGGTTTATATGGCAAAAAAGTATGTCGCTGAACCCTTTCGTATCAAAATGGTCGAACCGCTCAGAATGCTGAGCGAAGAAGAACGCCTGAGTAAGATCAAAGAGGCGAAGTATAATGTCTTTAATCTTCGCGCCGAAGATGTGTATATTGATCTGCTCACGGATTCTGGAACCAACGCCATGAGCCAATATCAGTGGTCTGCTCTCATGCAAGGTGATGAATCTTACGCCGGTGCGACGAGCTACTATCACTTTATGGATGTCCTCAAAGATGTCTTCAACTACCACTGGTTTTGTCCCGTCCACCAAGGTCGAGCCGCAGAAAAAGTGCTCTTCCCTTTGAAGCTAGGTCCGGGCAAAGTCGCCATTTCCAACATGTTCTTTGACACGACACGTGCCCACGTCGAACTCGCTGGTGCCCGTGCCATTGACTGCGTTGTTGAAGAAGCCAAGAATCCTGAAATCCGTGCCAAGTTCAAAGGCAATATGGACCTCGTCCAACTCGAAAAACTCATTCAAGAAAAAGGTCCCGAAAACGTCGGCATGATCGTCATGACGATTACGAATAACTCCGCAGGCGGGCAACCTGTCTCTCTTGAGAATCTTCGCGCGGTTGGTGAGATCTGTAAAAAATATAAAATCCACTACAACATCGACGCCGCGCGCTACGCCGAGAACGCTTTTTTCATCAAGCGTGATGAAGAAGGCTGCCAAAACATGAGCATCAAGGAAATCGTCCGCAAGACTTTTTCATACGCAGATACCTTCACAATGTCCGCCAAAAAAGACACCATCGTCAACATGGGCGGCGTCATTGGCATTCGCGAAAATAACGAAGATCTCATCATGCAAGTTAAAGCCAACTGTATTAGCTACGAAGGCTTCTTTACTTACGGGGGTCTCAACGGCCGCGATTTGGACGCGCTTGCAGTCGGCATGCTCGAGGGCATCGATGAAGATTACCTGCGCTATCGCATCGGTCAGGTTGAGTATCTCGCTTCACGTCTCGATGATGCGGGCATTGCCTATCAAAGCCCTGTGGGTGGACACGGCGTCTTTGTCGATGCCGCCAAGATGTTCCCTCATATCCCCTATTACGAATTCCCCGGTCAGGTTCTAGCTTTGGAACTCTACAAAGAAGCGGGAATCCGCGCCTGTGATATCGGATCTTATATGCTGGGCAATGATCCGGATACAGGGGAGCAGCTCCACGCAGACTTCGAATTCACCCGCCTCGCGATTCCAAGGCGCACGTACACTCAGGCGCATATGGATGTGATCGCCGATGCGCTGATTGAAATCAAAAAGCGGGCGCACACGATCAAGCGCGGCTACAAAATCACCTGGGAACCTCCAATTTTGCGTCATTTCCAAGCCTCGCTTGAGCCCATCGAAGAATAGCCATCCGACGAAACTCATCCTGTTAAGCTGTTTTGTTTGCCTTGAACCTCTTTCTCAAGAGGCCTGTCTCCTCACACAAGCAAAGGAGTTCTTATGGAAAATAGAGATACATTCAAAAGCCGCTTTGGATTCATCATGGCCTGCATCGGTTCTGCAGTTGGCATGGGTAACATTTGGCTCTTCCCGATCCGCATGGGAAAAGGTGGCGGCGCCGCTTTCTTAATCCCTTATGTCATTTGGGTCATCGTGCTGGGTTATTCTGGGGTCATCGAAGAAATCACCCTGGGTCGTATGACAAGAAGCGGTCCCATTGGCGCTTTCTCTCAGGCCCTTCGGAGTCGCGGCAAGAGCGAAAAGCTCGGTAAAGCCCTCGGCGTCATCCCCGTCATTGGCTCTCTCTGTATCGCGATCGGCTATTCAGTCGTCATGGGCTGGATTTTCCGCTACCTCTTTGAGTCCATTAACGGCTCCGCCTATCGCGCGACGGATACTGGCGAGCATTTTGCACGGATGGCTGGGAGCTTTGGCAATGTGCCCTGGCACATCATCGCTTTGATCATCACCTTCATCGTCATGGTCGCAGGCGTATCCGCTGGGATCGAACGCATCAACAAGATCATGATGCCGGCTTTCTTTTGCCTCTTCGCCATTCTCGCGATCAAAGTCTGTACGCTTCCCGGCGCAATTGAGGGCTACCGCTATATGTTCACCCCCGACTGGTCCTTGCTTGCTCAGCCGATGACCTGGGTTTTCGCCCTAGGACAAGCGTTCTTCTCCTTGTCTCTCGCGGGAAACGGAACCCTGATCTACGGCTCTTATTTCAGTGAGCACGATGATATTATTCGCTCCGCTCGCTTTATCTGTATTTTCGACTGCATCGCCGCCATGCTGGCTGCTTTGGTCATTATCCCCGCCTGTACTGCCCTGTTGGGCTTTGACAAGCTCGGCGCGGGACCGCCTTTGATGTTCATCACGATGCCGATGATTTTCCAAAATATGAGCATGGGTTGGCTCTTCATGGTGATCTTCTTTGTCGCGGTCACCTTTGCGGGACTCACTTCCCTTGTCAATCTCTTCGAAGCGCCCATTGCAACTATGCAAGAGGTTTTCAAATTAAGTCGTGCCAAAGCGACCGCCGTCATCGCGCTCATCGGCAGCACCATTGCTATTTTGATCGAAGGCATCGTCAGCGATTGGATGGATATCATTTCAATCTACGTCGTTCCAGTCGGCGCACTCTTGTCCGCCATCATGCTGTACTGGGTTTTCGGTACGGATAAGGCGGCAGAAGAAATGCAAAAAGGTTGTCCGCACAAGGTCTCCAAACTCATCCCCGTGGTCGGTAAATATGTCTTTTGCCTCTTTGCCCTGATCGTCATTATCCTGGGCATCATCTTCAAAGGCATCGGCTAAAGGCCACGACTCACGGCAAACAGGCCGCGGCATGCGGCTCCATCTTGTTGCATCGCAGACTTGCATCGTAGGCTTTCATCGCAGGCTAAGATAAATGCGCAAAAAAGGGACGTTATCCAAAATAGCGTCCCTTTTCATATCTTCGTGCTCGTTCTGTGCGTGTACCTTCTGTTCGCGCTCGTTGACCCTCTTTTACTCAGCCTTGCTCATGCTTTTGAAAACGCTGGTAAAGGCTTTCGTCTTCTACAAAATCCCATACGCCAATCCAACGGATCAAGCCGCCTTGTGTCATTTTATTCTTAAAGCAATAAAGACCATTCTCGGTATTCGCCTCATAAACGCCACCCATATCATAAGCGTCTAAACCATTCATCAAAGCGTAGCGAATCTCTTCAAAATCCAAGAAGTAGCTTTGCCCTAAATTTTCATAGAGTGGATCGGCACCGTAAATTGAGGTCGCCACCTGGCCAAATCGCAAAAGCAAACTACAGGCAATGAGACGAAGGCCCTCTCGATTTCGATACACCGGACAGCCCTGGATGGGATCGGAAACATTCGTTTCCATCTGCTTGTTTTCATCTTCGGGCAAAGCCGCAAAGCTCATCGTCAGACGATCTCCAAAGGCGTCGAAGAGTCTTTCAAAATAATCTAAATCTCTGTACCCAATGCCCTTTCGCTCGCTCATCTCTCGCATGAATTGATGAAAGATCGGTAAGTCCTCGCGCGTCCCCACATAAAGACAAAGGCCTTTTTTATAAGCACTGCGAATACCGTGTCTTGCATTTTTGGAATATTCGGTAAAAAGCGTCTCGATATCGCGCCCCTTGAACGCCAAGATCATGCTCATGGGCGCCTGAGAAAAATAATTCTTATCGTGAAGCAAAGGTGCGATCTGCTCGCTGTAGCGCTGAGCTAGATCTTCTGAATAAGGGATGTTCGGTTCGATGCGCAGCAAGAAAGCACCTATCTCACGGGCAAAAGCACGCGCTTCATCGATCAAGGCTTTCATCGTTTCAAGATCGTCTTTTGCGCAAACTGGACCGGCGGGCACATAGGCAAAAATGCCCTGTGTTTTTGCGTCGTAGATATAAATAAGAGATAGTGTGCCCCGAATTTGCCCGTCTCTTTCTACATAGAAATAAGCCGCTTCCCAGTTTTTCTTCACCGTTTGCCAGGCTCTTGACTGCATAAAAGAAGCGTGAGGAAACGATTCAATGAATCGATCAAAAGCCTGCACTTTTTCAAAGTCAAGAAGATCTAATCGCATAATCGCTTTCCTTATCAGAGTCTATCCGCGCTCTTTTGCATCTATTCGCGCTCCGTATTTCTATGTCCGGAGCCGTCGGAGACATTTAACTTCACTAGTTTACATGTTATATGCTTTAAGTTCTATAAGGGGAATGGACGCAACAGCAAAATTCTACATTTATCTCAACGAGATCTGCGATCTCGATCTTTTATTTTACCTTCAAAGCAGCAATGGCCACAGCCGCTGAGATCATTAACACCAAAGCGGGGGCCGTCAAAGCCAAAGCAATGGGATAAAAAGGGAGAAAGCAAAACAAAGCTAAAACAAAAAAAGCCAGGCTCGTCCAAGTGAAAATTTGGGCGAGTTTTTGGAACGTGGCATCTTCTCGTAAAAGCTTCGCCTCTGTATGAAAACGCTTGGCGAGCCAAGTCCCGCGCCGCAATTGGTACGCGATCATTGCCATAAAAAGTCCGAGGGCTAAGGGTAAAATCGCACAGTAAATGAGCTTCATGCCATGGCTACCTCACTTTGATGATCTACTTTGGCCAAATATCCCAAGTGGCGCATCTCAAAGAAAATGAACACCATCGTCACAACGCAAGCGATCGCATCTGAAACGGGCGCTGCATAAATAATCCCATCTAAGCCAAAGAAAAGCGGCAAGATCAGCAGGGCCGGAATCATACAAATAACGGTGCGCGACAAGGAAAGAATCAAACCGCGAATCGGCTTTCCGATCGAAGCGAAAAAATTCGATGAGACAATTTGAATCCCGATGACAGGCACCATGAACAAGAAGGTACGCATGAAATAAATCGCAAAATCAAAATACAGCTTGCTGTCCCCCGTTCCAAAAATCGCAAGAATCCGGTCAGGGATCAGCTGAAAAGCCATAAATCCGATCAAACCAATCGCCAAAGTCGTCAAGAATGCGCAAAAATACGTGCGCCTGACGCGCAAATAGCGCTTCGCTCCGTAATTAAAGCCGACAATGGCCTGAGCTCCCTGAGCGATACCGACAAAAATTGCAATCAAAATGCCGTTACACTTAAAGACGATCCCCGCTGCAGCCAAAGGAATATCCGGCCCATAGATGGAAAGCGCCCCATAATGCTTAATTGAATTGTTCAAAACAACTTGAACCAAGGTCAAAGTTATTTGCGATGAAAAATTGCTCACGCCCAAAGCCGCAGACATACGTGTTTCTGCCTTTGAAAAGACAAAGTCCTCTTTTTTAAGTTTCACTTGTTTGAATCGCGGCAAATAGCTTAAAGCAAAGAAGCAGCTCGCCACCTGACCAATCACGGTCGCATAAGCCGCACCGGCAATCCCCATATGGAAAACGGCAATAAAGATCGGGTCTAAAATCGTATTAATGATCGCGCCCACCAGAATCGAAATCATGGAGTACTGAGGACTTCCGTCCGCACGAATCAAGGCACACACCGCCGTTTGCATCATCATAAAAGGCAAGCCGACCGCGCAAATGCCACCGTAAATACGCGCGTAATCCATCAGCTGATCGGTCGCCCCAAACAAGGTTAACCATTGAGGCATGAATACCAAAAAGAGCAGCATCAAAATCACGCCGACCGCAGTTAAGGCAATGACACAATTGCCCACGACGCCTTTGGCCTGGTCGGTGCGCCCTGCCCCGAGCAAAAGTGAATATCTCGAAGCCGACCCAATTCCCAGCAAAAGCGCCAAAGACAAGGCGATCGTCACCAAAGGAAAGGTCACATTTGTCGCAGCATTCCCCAAAAAGCCGATATATTGTCCAATAAAAATTTGATCAACAATGTTGTATAACGAATTAACCACCAGCGCCACAACACTCGGCAGCGCAAAGCGATAGAGGAGTCGACCTTCTGGCTCAAAGCCCAGAGGGTTCTGATCCCTCGTTTTCAAATCTTCCATGAAAACCTCCAATGTGAAGTTTTCATTATACGCCTCAATTCATTCACTCGAAAGAGGCTCAGATCTAAAAAAGGCGTCTCCACCCAAAAGTTGAGACGCCTTTTGGCCTGCACGGCCCAATATCTTCACTTCATTCAGATCAGACACCCGAATAGGCGGAGAAGCCGCCATCGATCGGCAGGCAAACTCCAGTGATGAAGCTCGCAGCCTCTTCGTTGATCAAGAAAAGAACCGCGCCGGCAAGTTCTTTTTCGCAATCACCAAAACGCCCCATCGGTGTCGCCGCCAAAATCTTCGCGGTGCGCGCAGTCGGCGTTCCGTCAGGATTGAACAGGAGCGCTTGATTCTGCTTCGTCGAAAAGAAGCCCGGAGCAATGGCGTTCACGCGGATGCCCACTTTGCTGAAATGGACCGCCAGCCACTGCGTGAAGTTTGAGATCGCCGCTTTGGCGCCCGAGTACGCAGGGATTTTCGTCAAAGGCGTGTAGGCATTCATCGAACTGATGTTCAAAATCGAGCAGCCTTTTCTTCCCATCATCTGTTTCGCAAAAGCCTGCGTGGGAAGCAAAGTCCCGAGGAAGTTCAAATTGAACACGAAGCCCACACCCGCTGCATCCAGGTCAAAAAAGCTTTTGGTGTCCGCATCAATATCGCCCAATTCAAAATACTCTTTGTCTGTCGTCGCCTTGGGGTTGTTACCACCCGCCCCATTGATCAAAACGCTGCAGGGACCCAAATCTTTTTCCACTTCCGAAGCAACGCGTTCACAATCTTCACGATTAAGCACGTCGCAGCGATAGGCTTTGGCCACATAGCCTTCGGCTTCAATTTCTTTTGCAAAAGCATCTGCTGCCTCAAGGTTGATATCCAATAGAGCCACCTTAGCTCCAGCGCGTGCGAGCACCTTTGCAAAGTAAGAGCAAAGCACCCCGCCTGCACCTGTCACAACAGCCACCTGACCTGTTAAATCGGTATTCAATACGTTTTTCATGTTCCCTCCAAAGGAGCTTTCTTAAATTTTGACGTTCAAGACGGGCTCACGCTCGCCGCGTTTGACGCTCCATCTTGTTCGTTTCGAGGCGCCATCCCGTTCTTAAATAAAGAAAAGAGCTGATTCTTCCACCAGCTCTTTTAGTTTATAGTCAATCCTCAATCGCCGCCAAATAATTTTTCTCGGCCTCATCCCAGTTGACGACATTCCACCAATTTTCGAGATAGTCCGGGCGACGATTCTGATAGGTCAAATAATATGCGTGCTCCCAGACATCATTGCCCAAAACAGGTTCTTGATCTTGCAAACAGGGATGATCCTGATTCGGCGTCGAAACAATCTGCAGGTCACCTTGGGCGTCCACGACAAGCCAGACCCAGCCACTGCCAAAGCGCGCCGCACCAGCAGCTTCAAACTGCTCTTTCATTGCCTCAACAGAACCGAAACGCTTCTCGATCGCCGCTTTGAGTTGCCCGACGGGCTCTTTGGCGCCACCGGGTGTCATCAGCTTCCAGAAGAAAGTATGGTTGGCGTGTCCACCCGCATTATTTCTCGCCGCAGCCTGACGGTCGGCAGGAAGCTTATCGAGTTGACGCAAAACACAAATCGGGCACTTAAAGTCCAGGTCAACACCTTCAATCGCCTTGTTCAGGTTGTTAACATAGGCCTGATGGTGCTTATCGTGATGCAAATGCATCGTCTCCTCGTCGATGACAGGAGCCAAAGCATCGTACGCGTAAGGCAAAGGCGCGAGTTCAAATTTCATAATAAATCCTCCCTTTCCTATGTGAGCTAGATTTAAGTTTCTTGCTTTTAAGTCTAACAAAGTTGCCTCCGCCCACACATGATTTTTGCTACAAATAATAAAAAAGCGGTCCGATTTGGACCGCTTCAATCTCACAAAGTGCACACATTTATCAATTACTTCAGCATGCTCTCCAAGAACCAGATGTGCTTGTCGTAATTCGTGACTTGATCTTCCATCATGTTCGCCACTTGGAAGAATTCTTCTTCGTCCGCCGTCTCACGGGTATCAAGCGCCGTCTTTCTCAATTCCTTGAGCAAGGCAACCGCGAGCTCAACAGCCTTTTTCTGCTCGATGTCCTTGTCGCTTTCGAATTCCTTGAGCGTGGTCAGCTCGAGGTAGCTCTTCATCGAAGCCTTCGGATAAACGCCGTTCATCTTCTGAAGCTCGGCCACTTCATCCAAGTTTTCAAAGGTCTCATCGTAGAGCGCTTCGAGATATTCGTGCACCGTCTTAAAAGCCGGACCCACAACGTTCCAGTGCAAATAGTGCAAATAAACATTCGCAACATAAAGATTTGCGAGATAGGTATCAAGTTTCTTCATGGACTTCTTCATGATCTATACGCCTCCTAAATTTGTCACAATAAGTATATTTTTGATCAGCCATCAGCTGATGCTTTAATTCTACTCGGCTCAAGATTTTTTTCGCGCACCGAAGTTACATCGCCGAAGTCACGCGCAGATGTTTAAGAAATGTTCGCAATTAAACCAGATGCAAACTGAATGCAAACTGGATGCGAGCTGAACCTTTTGCCTATGACCACGCCCCACTCTGTGCCTCATTCTGCAACCCCGTCTAAAGTGATCCAAGAATTTCATAAACGCTTTCCACGAAACTTATTTCGTACAATTTTATTTCCTCCATTTTCGTCCATCGCTGCACCCAATGACAGGCTCGTGCTAAAATCCAAACGCAAAACTTTGACGCGACAAGCACACGCATGAACGAATCGACACGCATCAGCGCATGCGTCAGCACGTCAATCAACGCGAGCCACGAAAGGAAGGCTATGCATCATTCAAAAGAGGATTATCTCAAAGCAATTTGGCATCTAGGCGGACGCAAGGAACGCGTTGCGTCTAAAGCGCTCATCGGGCGACTCGGGGTCCAGGCGCCTTCGGTCACGGATATGCTCGGACGTCTGGCCAAAGAAGAACTGATTGAGTACGAACCTTACAAAGGTTGTATTTTGACCGAAAAGGGACGCGAAGCCTGTTTGAATCTCGTGCGCAGCCATGAAATTTGGGAAGTTTTTTTGGTTCGTCATCTCGGCTATCGACTAGCAGAAGCCCACGCGGAAGCAGATCTTCTCGAGCATGCAACCAGCGAACGCCTTATGGAGCGCTTGGACCACTTCTTAGACTACCCCGTTACTTGCCCTCACGGAGCCCGAGTCCCCCGACCCGGCGCAACCAAAGATGCGCGTAAACTTTTACCCCTCTCTGATGTACCCGCAGGCGATTGTGCTCAAGTCTGTCGCATCGAAGAAGAGGCCGAACTCTTGGATTATCTTGAGCGCTGTGGCTTATCCTTGGAAGACAAGATTCAGGTCCTCGCGCAAAGCGACTTCGGTGGCCCCTTGCACCTCAAAGTGTCTAACGCCAACAGAAAAACAGCGCGTGAGCTCCATTTGAGCCAACGCGCTGCTGAAATGATCTTTGTTGAAACTATCAAAGGCGCACGATAAATTGAGCTTAACCCATTTACTCATCTAATTTGAGCACACTCATGAAGGCTTCTTGAGGAACCTCGACTGAACCCACTTGTCGCATGCGCTTCTTGCCCTCTTTTTGTTTCTCGAGGAGCTTTTTCTTACGCGTAATATCACCGCCGTAGCACTTAGCCAATACGTCTTTGCGATAAGCCCGCACGGTCTCCCTAGCGATGATCTTGCCCCCAATCGCAGCCTGAATCGGCACTTCAAATTGCTGGCGCGGTATATTGTCTTTCAGTTTTTCACACATGCGTCTAGCTCTTGCGTAAACTTTGTCCGCGTGGAAAATGAAACTCAAAGCGTCCACCACGTCCCCGTTCAGCAAGATATCCATTTTGACGAGCTTACTCGTCTGGTAAGCTTTCATCTCGTAGTCCAAAGACGCATAGCCTCTCGAGCGCGATTTAAGCGCATCAAAAAAGTCGTAGATAATCTCATTGAGCGGCATATCGTAGTGCATGGCCACACGGTGCTCATCGAGATATTCCATATTGTGGAAAAAGCCTCTGCGATCCTGGCACAGCTCCATGATATTTCCGATGTACTCTTTGGGCGTCATGATCGTCGCCGCGACAATCGGCTCTTGCATCTCTTGAATCTCAGAAAAGTCCGGCATATTCGTCGGATTATCGACACGCACTTCCGTTCCATTGGTGAGAATCGCCTTATATTCCACAGATGGCGCCGTTGAGATCAAGTCGAGATTAAACTCACGCTCGAGGCGTTCTTGTACGATTTCATAATGCAAAAGCCCGAGGAAGCCACAGCGAAAACCAAAGCCCAAAGCCTTCGATGTTTCAGGTTCAAAAGAGAGCGATCCATCATTAATCTGGAGTTTTTCCAAAGCTTCACGCAAGTCTTCGTAGCGAGCCGAATCCGTCGGATAGAGGCCACAAAAAACCATGCGCACCGCTTCCTTATATCCAGGCAGCGCTTCATCACAGGGGCGGTTCTTCAAAGTCACCGTATCACCCACTTTTGAATCCCGCACGTTCTTAATTGAAGCCGTAATATATCCCACGTTGCCCGCACGGAGCCCATCTGTCGGAACGGGCTGTCCGGCTTTGAAATCGCCCACTTCGGTGACAACGAAGCTTTTTCCCGTGTGCATAAAGCGAATCTCATCGCCCTTATGCACCTCTCCTTCAAAGATGCGCACATGGACAATCACACCGCGATAAGCGTCGTATTCTGAATCGAAAACCAAGGCCTTGAGCGGCGCATCCTCACGTCCCGAAGGCGCAGGCAAATCTGAAACAATGCGCTCCAAAACTTCCGGAATATTTATCTTATTCTTCGCGGAAATCATCGGAGCGTGCTGCGCTTCGATGCCAATCACATCTTCGATCTCGTTCTTAACTTCTTCTGGACGTGCAGCTGGCAAATCAATCTTGTTGATCACAGGCAAAATTTCCAAGTTGTGATCAATCGCCAAATAGGTGTTCGCCAAAGTTTGAGCTTCAATACCCTGCGCCGCATCCACAACCAAGACCGCCCCTTCACAGGCGGCCAAGCTGCGCGATACCTCGTAGTTAAAGTCAACGTGTCCCGGCGTATCAATCAAATTGAGCTCATAGGTCTCGCCATTTGCCGCGCGGTACACCATGGTCGTCGCCTGGGCTTTGATCGTGATTCCGCGTTCGCGCTCAATATCCATATTGTCGAGCACCTGCGCTTGCATCTCGCGTTCAGTCAAAAGGCCCGTCTCGGAAATGAGACAGTCTGCGAGCGTCGATTTGCCATGATCAATGTGGGCAATAATACAAAAATTACGGATGTGGGCTTGTCTATCAGAAGACATGTCTATTCCTTTTTTCTTTTTCTTATTTTCTTTTTCTTAAATTTGAATGTAGATCTACACGGATCTCATTTTGTCTGTTTTAACTTATAGCTCAGCTCTTATCGGAACCAGCGAAAATGGGTGAGCGGCCAGATGCGAATGAGCACATGCCCCTCGACTAAGTTCATCTTAATCGGACCAAAAAAGCGGCTATCTGAACTAACACTTCGATTGTCCCCGAGCACGTAAATTTCACCCTCTGCAACAACCACATCATCAAAGCCACGATCCGCACCGGAGGTCACCACGCCTGATCCCAAATAAGGCTCATCGACTTGGATGCCATTTCGGTAGACCTTGCCGTCTCTAATTTCAATATGATCACCCGGCAGGCCAATGACGCGTTTCACCAAATGGCTGTCTTTGCGACTCTCATCGGGGTGGCGGAAGGTAATAATCTCAGTGTAGCTTGGCAAACCGAAGTAACGGCTCATCTTTTCAACGATCAGCTGCTCTCCATTTTCCAAAGTCGGCACCATAGATTTTCCTTCTACCTGATTCCTCTGGATCACAAACTGGGTCAGCCCCAGTCCTAAAATTAAGGCGAGCAAAATCACTTTGACCCAATCCATAATCTCGAAGAAAACCTGTTTTTTCGTGTCCTGAGCTTGAAAAACATCTAAATTCGCTGGCAAAATCATATGTAAGGGATTGATCTCCTTCTGACTTTCAGGGATTTCATACACCGGCGCATCAGGGAGTTCAAGAATGTCTAGCGGTCGGCGCATCCGAGCCCTTTTTTTAGCAAAATTTTCATTCAGCAAGTCTCGCTGGCGCAAGCGCTCTGCTTCTCCAGCTCGATAAAGGCGCGGTGTGTTTTGACTTCTCATTTTATGATTGGGGCGTTTAATCCGAATGGTACTGTGGATCGCATTTTCGCCACTCGCCGAGCGCAATCTCATTTTGTGGTCAAAATCGTGGTTTGAAAGCGCCTCTTGCTTCGATCCCTTATCCTGTCGCTCCCGGGCAACATCTTGTCGGTCCCGAGCAACATCCTGCCGCCCCCGGGCAAAAGCGCGATGAGATACCTGCGTTTCAGATTCATCCCTTCCATCAGGAACGCGAGAAACCCTAAATGGACTCACCGCGCGCGGCAATGCTGTAGATGCTTCTGAATCAATCAAATCATGCAATTCTGCGCCATCAAAGCGTTCTACAGCATCCTCATATACGGCCGCATCGTCATATGCAGCATCATGATATACAGCCTCAATGTCATCTTGCTTTTGCGAATCCAGCTCTGATTCGAAGGCTCGAAGCACCTGTTCTTGTTGCTCTTCTTGCAGCGCGTTCTCCCGCTCATCTTCTTGCTGCGTCGCTGCGTCTTCACTTGCATCTTGTAAGACGACACTTTCATCCTGATCATGCGCGGGCACGTCTTCTCCATCTGCGTCACCTGCGACGTCCTCAACTGAACTCGAATCCAAATCCTCGAGCAATTGCGTCAACAACTCCGGAGAAACCTGGTTTCGATCATAAATACCGACTGAACGCAGCTCTTCATCAGTGAACTCAGATAAATCGACGGTCTCAGTCTGAGCGCGCAATTCGAGTGACGCCACATCGACGTAGTCTTCCTGTGCATGTTCTTCCTCGAGGCTTTTGCGCAATTGGCGCTGATCTTGTGGTAAGTCAGACGCACTTGGCTCATCTTGTTCCACGATTTTAGGCTCAGCTTCAACTTTGGCTTCGGCTTCGTTCGTTGACCTTTTGAAAAACAAAAAGCGGCGCGCACTTTTTTCGCTGACCTGAGGAAAATCCGCCACGCTCTTGGGCGGCAAAATGTCCGCACTCGATGAGGGTGCAACACTCGGCATGGCTTCGATGCGCTTTTCGCTATGGGCCGCAAATTCTTCCCAAAAATCATCATCGACGGGGCTTTGGATCCCTGGACCATAGCCCTTATCTTCCAGGCCTTCACCCCAAGCTGTATGCATCGATGCGGCCGGATTGGCGGCGATGCGCCTAACTTCAGGCTTTTGGAAAGGGCCCGTCAGATCTAAGTCATCTTCCTTGTATTCCAGGGCTTCATCCCCTTGAGGGAAGTCGCGTTCAGGCCACTGATGAACCGCTTGAGCTTCCATCCTCTGAATGCTCGGCCTTTGTGCGTCGACATGCGCCTTCTCAACAAAATCAGAATTCTGATCTTTGTCCGACGCAGAAGTCAAAAGCCCATCGTTGATCTCAGCTTGTTGATCCATCAGCGTTTGTGCAAACGCGTCTGACAGCTCGACCGGGCGCACCTTCTTGGGGCGCTTACGAAAAGGATTCAAATTTTTCATCGTTTGGCCCCCTTTCAACTTACTGTTTGTCCACTTGATCGCCTGAAATTTCAAGCGCCAACTCTTGGAGCTGCTTCTCTGAAACTTCGCCCGGAGCTTCGGTCATCAAGCAAGCGGATGATTGAACTTTTGGGAAAGCAATGACGTCGCGAATATTATCCGTTCCGCCAAAAAGCATCACCCAACGGTCGAAGCCAAAGGCAATGCCTCCGTGAGGCGGCACACCGAAGTCAAAAGCGCGGAGCAAAAAGCCGAAGTTTTCCTCTGCCGAAGCTTCGGAGAAACCTAAGCAACGCAAAACACGTTTCTGATACTCGCGATCATGAATACGAATGGAGCCGCCGCCCATCTCCTGACCATTGATCACGAGGTCGTAGGCTTTGGACAAACAATTCCCTGGATCGCTCTCAAGCTTCTCCAGATCCTCATCATTCACGGCCGTAAATGGATGGTGCTGAGCGACAAAACGCTCCTCTTCTTCAGAATATTCAAAGAGCGGGAAATCCGTCACCCAAAGCGCACTCACCTGATCTTCATGGATCAAATTTAATTGATCCGCCAAGGCCAAACGCAATTGCCCCAAGGCGACCTGAACAATCTTCTTCTGGTCTGCCACAAAGAGCAAAAGATCGTTTTCATGCGCCGAAAGCGCCTGACGCAACTTTTGAGCATCCCCTTCTTGCAAGAATTTGTTGAACGAGCTGCGCGGCGTTTCAGAAGGAACCAGCCAGGCAAGGCCTTTGGCTTTATAGGTTTTAACGACCTCCGCCAAAGCGTCAATTTCCTTGCGCGTCATGCTCGCGCCCCCTTCAACGACCAAAGCCCCCACCTGGCCACCCGAAGCAACACAATCCGAAAACACGGGGAAGCTCATATCGCGCACAACGTCTGTCACATCTTGCAATTCCATGCCAAAACGCAAATCCGGCTTGTCAGAGCCAAAACGGCGCATCGCCTCTTCATAAGTGAGACGCGGCAAAGGTTTCGACAAATCGGTCGATCGTTCATGCCAAGGCCGATTCCAAAAATGCTTGAACATATGGGCGCAGAAGCCTTCACCTACAGCCAACACATCTTCGACATCGACAAAACTCATCTCAACGTCAATTTGCGTAAACTCAGGTTGACGATCCGCGCGCAGGTCCTCGTCACGAAAGCACCTCGCAATTTGCACATAGCGGTCAAAACCTGAAATCATGAGAATTTGCTTATAAAGCTGCGGCGATTGAGGCAGGGCAAAAAAATGGCCTTGGAACACGCGGCTCGGCACCAAATAATCGCGAGCACCTTCTGGGGTCGACTTGCCTAGCATCGGCGTCTCTAAATGACTAAATCCATGTTCGCGGAAGAAATTCAAAGTCTCCATATAAAACTCAGACCGCAAACGCAAAATGTTCTGATAATAAGGTCTCCTCAAATCGAGGAAGCGATATTTCAATCTCAGAGCATCCCCAACTTGTTCCGCATCATCCAGCACGAAAGGCGGCGTCTCTGCACGGCTCAAAATCTTGAGCTCTTGCACTTGAAGTTCAACACGCCCTGTCGGCAAATCTTCGTTCGGATTTGACCTCTCGCGCAAAATTCCCTTGGCTGCAATCACGTACTCTTGACGAAGCTCTTGGGCTTTTTCACGCAAGTCATCTGACATCTGCTCATCGAAGATCAACTGTAAAATCCCAGATCGATCGCGCAAATCGACAAAAATCATCGCGCCCAAATTTCGGCGGCGCTTGACCCAACCCATCACGCAAATCTCTTGATTCAAAAAACGATCTTCAGCAGCACCCAATAATTCAGTGCTGCGTTTCCAGCCTCCGAGCAACGCTCCCATATTTACCTCCGCTCATGTGCGACTTCTAACTATTATATCGCATGCATCAGACGCTCATATCGAGCTCACATTGTTGAAATCAAGGAACTTTGACCCCATCTCTTTTTGCAATCTGTAAGAACAAAAGCTGCGTCAGGTCCTCCGTCACTTCAGGTTCTCGCGTGTACAAAGAATTAGAGGTCATCACGACATAACACACGTTATACGGCCCTTGAGCGACCCCCGAGAAATGGAAGTAGCCCGCATACTCACCGTACTTGTTATACACATGAAGTTCCTTGCCAAGTAAATTTTGCAACTCCTGCTTGGGAGAAGGCAGCGCTGTCGATAAATAATTCGCCAGTTCCTGATAATAGCCGCCCTGAAAGAGTTTCAAATAAAAGTCTTCCAGCCAAAGCCGTTCTTGAGCGGGGGTGACATGATTCGACTCGCTATAGTTTTGCAAAGCATAGCGCTCTTCCATGATGTCATATACCGAACCCTCACCCTCATTCAGGTAATTCGGCACAGCGCGGGCCAGCAAATGAAAGGCGCTGTTATCCGACCAGTGCAACATCGTTTCGACCAGCTCTCCTAAAGTAAAAGCCGTGCCAATCTCTGCGCCTTCCGTAATCCCGTTACTCGGTTCATAGTCCGCTTCAGTCAGTTCATAACTGTCGTCTAGCTGGAGTAAACCCGCTTCGACACCATCTGCGATCATCACAGCTAAAGGAAGTTTTATGGTGCTCGCCGCACGGAACTCTTCATTTTCACGAAAAGAGATGCGCCAAGGCGTCCACGCCTCGCTCGGATGCGCTGTCACCAGCCCTTCCCCCACCGTTTCAGCCTCCTCTTGCTCAGATTCGTTCTGCTCATCCGAGCCGTTCGATCCGTTCAAATCAAGCGAGCGATCTGAATCGTTCGAGTCCATCGAATCATCCTCGCCGTTCGTGCCATCAAAATTCACTTCAACATCTGCTGCGCTTTCCTTAGTCGCAGCGCTTTCATTTGGGCCTGTCGTAAATTCAACGATCGTCGGAACATAAGCTTGCCGCTCTTCTTGAGGCGCCGCGCCCGCCCCCAAGGTCTCTTTTAAGTCACTTTGATCTGTGGGCGCTTCTTTGAAGTCCATTTCAGTTGAAACAGCCCCTGTTGAAACAGCCTCTGTGGAAGCTGTTTCACTCGCGTTTGTCGTCAGGCTGCTGGATTCTTTTTTGATCTGCTCCAGCCGATCAGCGGGGAGAACAGGTCCAATCAGTTCCCCGCGCGCCGCACCCGGCTTAGGCATCAGCGTTTCCACAAGTCCCCAGTCTGTCGCTGAAAGTGCGAACTGTCTCGGATCCAAATCATTCCTCAAAGCGAAATCCAGAACGGTCGCAACCAAAGTTTCATCTAGACGCAAGTAGCGGCCTGACGCAAGTTTCCGCAAGGGCCGTTGGCTGGGATCCTTCGGGAAGGCTGCCTTGGGGCGCTTGGTATCCTTGCTGTTGACATCGTCCGCAAAATCTTGCTCTCCTTTTTTCAGCCACTTTAAGCCCTCAGGAAACCATTCCGGGCGCTTAATTTCTAGTTTCGCTTGCTCTAGGACAGCTTTGGCTGCTTTCGCCTCTTCGTATCGCGCCTCATCCACCCCTGCCCAGATCTGCTTCAAATCTTGAAGTTCCGCCTCCTGACAAAGGGCAAAAAACAAATTGGCTTTCACTTCTGCGTAGGGCGCATGTTCAACCGGTTCGGGAAGATTCCAAGGACTGTAGCCCCTATCGGCAGCGCCTGCATCTTGATTGCCCCAGGCATTGTTATTCCAATATCCCCCTGTCGAAGAATCAGCTGCCCCATCGTTCGAGCGAGCTGTCCCCTCTTCTGCCTCTTTTTCTGCCATCCGATCCCAATATTCGCGGGCTTGTTCAAATATAGACCAGTCTCTTTTAGGGGGCGCCTCTTCTTCAGGCTGAGCATCGGCAGGCGGATCAGGTTGCTCAGGTTGCTCAGGAGACTCTGGGGCAGCGACTTCATCGGCGTATAAGACCTTGCCTCCCGTCCGCGAAAAAGCAAGCGGGGTCTCTTTGACGCCCAAGTCGATCGGCGCCAAAGGCATCGACAGCGCCAAAACCAAAGCCCAAATGAAGCTTCGCTTGATGGGCCGCTCAAAGGAGCTTCTCGAACGTTTTTTTTCAACCAATGCTAAAGTCTTTTTTTGCATTTCTTTCATTCTCTTCCTGCCGTCTATACCGTCTTTTTTGAGATCTTCACTTTTTTCTCTTAATGCCGATCGCATCTCAACTTCAAAATTCCAGCCGTTCTCCGTCATGTCCCCACTTGCTTCACCAATAAAAAAGCGTGGCTACGACTTTAACCCACGCCAAAGAAGCAAAATCTTCTGTTCGGGAAATGTTCTGAAAACTTTCGTTAAAGCGCTCAGAGCAAATCCTTCTTTTTGAAATAAATCAAAATCCCCGCCGTAATCAAGATGCTCAAAACAATAACGCCCTCGTAGCCATAGGTCCAGTCCAATTCCGGCATATTTTTGAAGTTCATCCCATACCAGCCCACGACGAGCGTCAAGGGCAAGAACACCGCTGCAATCACGGTGAAAATTTTCATGATCTGATTCAATTTCAGGTCCACCTGAGCCTGATACGTTTCTCTGACTTGCGCCAAGTACTCACGCAAGAACTTCATATTCGTCGAATAGTGCTCCATGCGCCCCAACAAAGAACGCACGTAACCTAAATCTTCGGGGTCCAAAACGTTGTTTTCGTTTTCTTCCATTTCAGAAAGCAAATCAGCCACTTCTTCGTAGTAAGAATGCAAGAGCAAAAGCTGATGGCTGATTCTCGAAAAAGCCTTCTGGTAATACACCTCTTCCTCTTCTGCCGCCCAAACGGAGCGCTCCAGGCGGGCAATTTCCTGCTGCAAATTGGCGTAGTGCCGATGCTCGCCCTTGGTGATCTCTTTGACAAACTGTGCGAAGAAACGACCGAGGTTATTCTTCTTATTCATCATACGAAGGGAGTTTCTAAACGCTTCTCCCGTCGATCTGTCGCGGTCGTGCAAGTCGATAATCAGGATTTTTTCTGGATCGATGTAAATACCGATCAAGTCACGGTCGCTCATCATATTATCGGGATCGGGGAGGTTCAAAATACCAAAGTTAAAGTGCTCCCATGTTCCCAACGTATTTTGCAGCGTCCGCTCACGGCACTGTTCCAAAACTTCGTTGTCAACGCCAAGAATTTGCGCATCGCGCTCAAGCTGTGAGATGCTGAGGTAGCCCGCCAAGTCGCCTTGACCGACCACGGGGTCTTTGAGTTCTTTTGTCGGTTCTTTGAGTAGAAAGTACATACTCGCCCCCTTTCCTCTACATCCAGATAAAATTCTTGTCAAAATCTTAAAGCGGCCTTCTGACCGGCCTCCTGAGCGATCTTCTCTTCGGCCTTCAAAAAGCAAGCCTCTGATTTTCACATGCCACCGGTCATTTTACTCCAACCGAACCCGTCAAGCACGTTTTAAGCCACAGCAATCAAAAGATAAAAAAATGAAAAGCGCCCGGCGGCGCTTTTCATCACGATGATCTCACTTCTATGCTCCTATGAAATACAGTTTCGTACACCTATAAAGCACTATTTTACGGTGTCACAGCGGCTCTCTTTGCTTCGAGTCAGCATTCCCGGCCGCACAATCGGATACTCGCGAATCACCTTTTAACAAAAGATGGGCGTGAAAAAGGAGGTCTTTTCGACTCAAACAAACGTAAAAGCGCAAAAATGGGCAAACAAAAAAACGACCCGAAGGTCGTTTTTTGTTTTCCCAATAATTGAGACTTAACGGCTGTAGAACTCGACCACCATGCGGTCTTGCACTTCGATCGGAAGCTCAGCTCTCTCCGGTTCACGCGTCAATTTCGCGCTGTAATTTTCCTTGTTGCGATCGATGTAAGGCACCGTGCTCAAGGCATCCGTGAACATGCCCGTGAAATGCTCATTCGAACGGCTCTTCTCGTTCAAAGCGATCTCATCGCCAACTTGCAACTGGTAAGAAGGCAAGTTTACACGCTTGCCGTTGACCAAAATGTGGCCGTGGCTAACGAGCTGACGCGCCATGCGAATGGAGTTCGCAAAGCCCGCACGATAGACAATGTTGTCCAAGCGCTTCTCGAGCATGCAAAGCAAGACATCACCGGTCGTACCCGTGCGCACACGCTGGGCCTTGGCAAAATAGTTGCGAAGCTGCTTCTCGAAGATGCCGTAGTAGGCTTTGATCTTCTGCTTCTCGCGCAACTGGAGCGCATATTCGCTCAGTTTCTTGCGCGAACGTTCTTCTGAAACCGCACGGTTCATCGCCTTGGGATGACCGCAGACATTAACGCCGAGTCGACGGCATTCTTTGAAACGGGGACCTCTTCTTGTGGCCATGTTTCACCCTTTCTAAGACGTTCTCAGACGTCTTCCTCGTAATACGTAATACAGAGAAGCATCGTTCGTGCTCCTCGACAGACGGTTAAATATTTTAGCGAAAGCAAATTCAAAAGGCAAACTGCTTGCCGATCTTTTTTGTTTCTATTTAACTAAGTGCCAGCCACCGCCGTGCCAAGCGCCAGCCTAGCAACACCTTCGCTCCCGTTTTAGGCCCATTCCTCTTGGTCCAACAGAGCGTCGAGCATCATCAAGCAACGCGGCACATGAAACGGGCCCTTAAACGTTGAACCCTTGCACGCAGGAAGCGTCGGCTTTTGATCACGACGCAAATAGCCCCACCATTCACCATGTACAGGATCGCTGAAGTAACGTTTCACGTAATCTAAGGTCTCCACAAAAATCTCGAGATAACGCTCTTTTCGGGTCTTTTGATAGAGCATCAAACTGACAATCAAGAGTTCATTATGGGGCCACCAAAGTTTCATATCGTGCTCATAGGCTTCGGGCGGAAAGCCCTTAACATCAGTGAAATAAAGCAAGCCGCCATATTCTTCGTCGTGGCCGTTCTCATAGGCAAACTCAAACATTTCTTCGGCCAAAGGCAAAATAGAATCATCCTTTAAGCTGCAAATTTCTTGCGCTTGAAGCAAAAACCATGCGCATTCCATATCATGCCCCGGATTGATCATACGCCCCGCCGTCGTTTCAAGCTGTGTTGACCCATCGGGGGCGACCGTCTCCAAGGTCGCTTTAAGCTCGGGGTGATGATGCAAGCGAATTTCTCGAATCGCTTCTTCGGCATAACTTTGATAGAGTAAACGGCGCTCTTGATCTTCATCGACGCGGTACATCACCGACGTCAAATTCAAAAAAATCATCGGAGCCGCCAAGCCGCGGCTGGCCCTTGTGGAGACCTCCGTCTTAGGCGGCATGCCAACCGGGTCTTTTGCCCCGTGATCATAGGCGTGAATCCGATCATAAACCTCGCGCGCCCGCGTCAACGCTAAACGATCTCCCGTCACACCGTAGTACGTCGCATTCGCCAAAACGTAGAAACCTTCCGAAAAGAAATACCGGCGCTGGCGCAAGGGTTTCCCATCTTCTGTCACTGTGAAATAAAACCGGTCCTGAGCCTTAGGATTCTTCGCATACGCTTCCAAAAAATCCAGGCAAGATTTAGAGGCCTCGAGCCATTCTTCTTTCACGCCGTATTGCTGACACAAAGCCGCAAAGGTATAGCCGGCGCGTCCTTGCATCCAAATACTTTTATCCGTCGAATAAACAGAACCCTTTTCGTCCAAGCAGGTGTACATCCCGCCATGCTTGCGATCCAGCCCGTGCTCAAGCCAAAAATCCACACAACGTTTGAGCTCATCTTTGACCCACTGGTGCATCTCTCTCGTCAATTTTGCCATGGTCTTCTCCTTGTTCTCGCTGTCTTGTCAACGTTTCTCCCGCCGATCGCGAGCTCTTTTCTCAAAGCAAATCACAATACACTTGATCAATGTCACGCCAAAGCGCATCCGCGATGACCTCGTCCCCCGCTTGCATCGGCGCCAAAGGGGCACGCACTGATCCTAAATCTTGTCCCAGCTGACGGCTGAGCACCGCTTTGGCCATCGCATACATATGACCTTTGCCGCTACACAGTTTGCCAATCAAATCGGTCGCTTGCGCTTGCAAAGCCTGTGCTTTTTCCAAATCGCCGCGACAAACTGCCGCTTCAATCGCGAGATAAAGTTTCGGCATGACGGCATAAGTGCCCCCGATACCACCGCTTGC
This sequence comes from Bacillota bacterium, assembly GCA_023388205.1. GTDB lineage: Bacteria > Bacillota > Clostridia > Saccharofermentanales > Fastidiosipilaceae > JAEWGS01. The sequence goes on along the minus strand of JAEWGS010000037.1, from coordinate 1,584 downwards.
ACCCATGATCAACCCGCTCGCCAACTGCTCGTCTGGACCATTCCAAATGATACGGCTCGGATCTTGTCTCTTGAAGCGCTCGATATCCATGGTCGGCATACTAGAATTCTTGACACCTGCGACCAAAGGATTTTTCAACATTTCAGCGTAAAGGCCCGGCGTCAGCGCCACCCCTGCCAATTGTGGAATGTTATAGATGAAAAAGTCCGTATTCGGCGCCGAAGCGCTGATTGCATTCCAATAGGCCGCAATCGAAGCTTCAGGCAGTCGGAAATATATCGGCGGGATCGCCGCAATCGCGTCAACCTTCAAGCTTTCAGCGTGAGCGGCCAGCACTTTAGAATCTTTCGTATTGTTACAGGCGACATGCGCGATGATCACCAGTTCATCGCCCACTTCATCCATCACCGCTTCAAGCAAACGCATCCGCTCTTCAACGCCGAGATAAATGCACTCGCCAGAGGAGCCTCCAACATATAGGCCTTGGACGCCCGCCTTTTGCAAGTGGCGCGCCAAAAGTCGACAACGCTTTTCACTCACCTGTCCTTCATCATCAAAGCAGGTATAAAAAGCGGGAACGATTCCGCGATAACTTTGTTGACGATCCAATTGATCTTTCATATATCCTCTTTTCTATCTTGAAAGCCGATCCACTTGATCATATATAGATACATCTTGTGTCTCGCCCCTTTTCGTCTCTTTTCAGCTCAGATAAGCTATGAGGCAAAAGTGTCCTCAGGAGGTTTCATGGAGTCCATCTGGTCTAAACTTGAACAAACATATCAAAAGCAAACCCCCGCTTACAGGAAAATCACTCAGTATCTTCTATCTAATCCCGAAGAAGCCCTCTATTTGTCAATCGTCGAAATTGCAGAGCATAGCGGCGTATCACAGGCGACTGTTTGCCGCTTTTGCCGCGACTTTGGCGCCACGAGCTTCAGCGAATTCAAATTGGAACTCGCCAAAGATGCTAAGCGCTTCGACTCCGAAGAGACAAGCCCTTCAAACCACGGTGATTCCAGCAAAGCCCACCCCTTTGAACTATCGATTGAGCGACTGTACCAAGGCAACATCCGAGCCATGAGAGAAACCATCGATCGACTCAACCCCGCCACCGCCCAACAGGCGGCTCAGCTCATGCAAAAAGCCAAGCGTATTTATTTCTTCGGGCAAGGGGGCAGTCAAATCGTCGCTCTCGAAGCTTGGGCTCGTCTCATGACCATCTCGAACAAAGTTTTTACCGTTCAGGACAGCCATCTGCAAGTGATTGCTAGCTCCCTTCTTGAAAAAGACGATGTCATTGTCTACATCAGTTATTCAGGATCGACGGTTGAGGCTGAATCTATCTTACAGCCCGCCATCGAACGGGGCGCCAAAATCATCCTGATTACCCATCAATATAGTTCCACCGCTGGAACCTTTGCAGATCTCACGCTCTACTGTGGCAGCAAAGAGCATCCTCTGCAGGTGGGCTCGATCTCCGCTCGCATCGCCATGCTCTTTGCCATTGATATCCTGGTTTGTGCGTACACGCAACTTGAACCCGAACTGACAGAGAAGAATCGTGAGCGCAGCGTTCAAGCC
>JAEWGS010000002.1 GCA_023388205.1 Bacillota bacterium | reverse complement strand
CTTTTATGCAGAGGCGTTGACAGCGTATACAAGAGATGATAGAAAGACCCTAGATCATGAAAATGGTCTCATTTTGCAGATGGGAGGAAAGGCAATGAGAAACTCTGTTCGGGAGCACCGCAAGGCTCTGGGGCTGACTCAATATGAATTAGCTAAATTGGTCGGACTAACGAGAAGAGGCATTCTCACCTTAGAAAAAGGTGAAACCGAGCCACGCTTAGGTAACGTGGTTAAATTGGCCTGCATACTCAAGGTGCCAATCAATCAGCTCTTTGAGATCGACGCCTACGCAGCCGATTGGAAGCGCCATGTCAAAGATGAGAATCTAATTGCACGATACGGCATTGATTTTGAGCCGATGACCTCCGAATATTCAGATAATTTGGAGGGCATCGAAGGGGATGATTCCCCCTACAACGAGGACGATCCCTACGGCAGATCATGAAGCGGCCGCTTTTTATGCGCTGGACAAGCCGGATAGCCGATCCTGTAAAAATCGTCCCAGATGCATCGAGCGCTACCGCAACAAGTCATTATCCTAAGGCGAGCTAGAAGCAGGTTAGGGCCTGCTTCTTTTTTTTCATTCTTTTTCACATCCACAGAAAGTGAGTTTTCGACAAACGCCCGCACAAAAAAAGAGAGCTTCTTTTGAAAGCTCTCCTCAATGTTGACATTCGATTTTTTAATTTCAATTTTGAAGCCTTAAATTCTCAAGATCATTGTCCAGCAAACTCAATTTTCTTGCCAAGACATCAAGGCAACGCATCTACTTAACGCAACAGTTCACGCCAGTCGAGGTCACCGCGATCAATGGCCAGGATTAAAATCTCCGCCGCTGCAATATTGCTCGCATAGGGAATATTGTTGCGATCACAAGCTTCCATCAGCGGATTAGGTTCGTTATAAGACGAAAACAGAGGATCTCTCAAATGAATCACGGCATCGACTTCGTTGTAAAAAGCCATTTGGGCAAGCTGATTCAAGGATCCTGTCATATCATTGGGCACTGAAACAAAGTGCAAACGTGTACTAGATTCGACAAGTCGTGCGGTGTTCATCGTCGAATAGAGACTGTGATTACCGAGCAGCTGACTATAAGCAATACAAAAGTTAATCAGCAGCTCATTCTTGCGGCTATCCGCCAACACAATAATCTTCAAGACGTCACCTCCGCAACTATCAGCAATTTGCCATAACAATACACGCTTTAGCCGTTTTTTTCAAGAGAAAAGCAAAATCTTGCTTTTCCTTTGTGCAAAATAAGGAAAAGAGGAGTTGTTGACATAACTTCTCCCCTCTTTCACCACTTACCAGTTATCGCTGTAGCTTCCGCCTACCTCATCAACTAAAGGATCAACCCGAGGCCCCCAATCACGCATCAGTACATCGCTGAACCGTCTGTTCTCGGGAACGGAAGGACGTCGCGAATATTACTAATACCTGTCACATACATCAACAAACGCTCAAAGCCTAAGCCGAAGCCGCCGTGCGGCGTGCTTCCATAGCGGCGCAAGTCTGTGTACCACTCATAATTTTCAGCGTTGAGGCCTTTGAGCTTCATCATCTCAAGCAATTTGTCTGTGCGCTCTTCACGCTGGCTGCCGCCGATTAACTCACCGACACCAGGCACCAGCAAATCCGCTCCCGCCACCGTCTTATTGTCGTCATTCACGCGCATATAAAAAGACTTGTTATCTTTGGGATAATCCGTGACAAAGACCGGTCCTTCGTAGACGACTTCACTCAAGTAACGCTCATGCTCTGTCTGAATATCTGAACCCCAATGCACCGGATATTGGAATTTGTCGTTCGCTTTTTCGAGCAAAGCGATCGCATCCGTATAAGTGACGCGTGCAAAATCTTTCTCGAGTAAACGCTGCAAGCGCGCTTTGACTTCTGAGTCCACAAAAGCTGCGAAAAAATCCATCTCCGCCGAACATCGCTCCAAAATCTTCCCGACCACGAATTTCAGCATACGCTCCGCCAAGTCCATGACGTCGTTCATATCTGCAAAAGCAATTTCGGGCTCAATATGCCAAAACTCCGCCGCGTGACGCGGGGTATTCGAATGCTCCGCTCTAAAAGTCGGCCCAAAAGTATAGGTTTTCGAAAAGGCCTGAGCAAAAGGTTCCACGTGAAGCTGTCCGGTCACGGTCAGATACATCGCTTTATTGAAGAAGTCCTGACTGTAATCTACTTGACCCTCTTGCATCGGCACTTGGTTCATCGGCAAAGTCGTCACCTGGAACATCTCGCCGGCGCCTTCCGCGTCAATGCCCGTAAATAAGGGGGTATGAACGTAGAGGAAGCCTTCATTATGGAAAAACTCATGCAAAGCAAAAGCCGCCTCGGAACGCACGCGAAAAGCCGCTTGAAACAAATTGGTTCTAGGACGAAGATGTGGAATGCTGCGCAAATATTCCGGCGTATGGCGTTTAGGCTGAAGCGGGTACTCCGGCGGGCACTCTCCAACAACTCGAATGCGCGTCACTTTCACTTCATAAGGCTGCTTCGCCTGAGGGGTCGCGATCAAAGTACCTTCGGCCTCAAAAGCGGTCGCCGTTCCTTGTCGCGCGATCTCATCAAAGTTATCCACCGCATCGGCTTCAACAACGAGTTGCAGGGGCGTGAAACACGTGCCATCAGACAAGGAAATAAACGCCAGCGTCTTTTGGGCACGAATGGTTTTCGCCCAGCCCTGAATGTGGATATTTTGATTCAGCCTCTCGCTCGCTTGTTCATGAATTTCGCGAATGCTGCAAATCTTGTTGCTCATGTGACCTCACCCTTCACGCTATCTTAGGCATTTTTACCGTGACATTTTTTATATTTCTTACCGCTGCCGCAAGGACAAGGATCATTACGCCCAATTTTTTCACTGTGAGCAATATGATCTTTGCGGAATTCTTTGACAATGCGCTCACGATCTTCAGCGGACAAAACTTGTTCCCATTCAGGAAGATTAAAGAGCCAAGCCGCCTTCGCATCATGCATGTTATAGAGAAGCTTCTCATAGTCAATATCAAAGTGCAGCGTCGTCTCATCCGTCAATTCTTCGAGATTCAAAGGCTGGCGCACGCTGGTCTGCATACCTTCCAAGAAGCCCACAAAGATATCCATTTCCTTGCCAAAGCCCAAGGTTTCAGCCCATTCTTTTGCACTCTTATCTTGCTCTTGGGTCTTCTCACCCACGTGATCCGCTAAAAGCACACGGTATGCATCCCGCTCTAAAGTGTAGTAGTGCTCAATGTAAGCCTCGTAGGCTTTAGGATCGCTTGTATCCTCACTCTTCTTATTCCATTCTGAATAATAGGACATCGTTATCCTCCGGTATTCATCTAAAAGTTCGCAGATGCACTCTCACCAATTAGGTCAATGAGAAAGAATGCCGCGACATGAACATAAATAGTACCCCAAAGCCGCTTCAATCGAAAGTCATAGCACCTTCAAAGTGATTTTGTTTTTCGCTTTTGGCAGGCTTTGACAATCAATTTTTGCACCAAAGTTTCTTCATCTTCCCCTGTCTGTCGCAAAGCAAGGTCCGTATCGCGTAGCGCCTTGATCAATTCACTGAGCTCGTCCGATGAAAAGGCCTTCGCTTGTCGTTCGAGCTTATCGAGTTTCCAAGCCATATTCCCCTTGAGTCCCAACAATTCCAATCGCTCCTCTCGGCTTAAACCTTGCATCGATTGGCAGCATAAAAGTTCTCTCAGCTGCCTTGCGACTAGCACCAAAAATCCGTGTGGCGCTTCTTTTCTCGCCAAGAGCACTTGATGAATTCGCAAGGCCTCCGTCGCCCGCTTTTGCGCCAAAGCATCAATAAGCGCAAACACATCGCCAAACAAACCGGGCTGTAACAAAGATGCGGCATCTTTGAGCTCCAAATGATCTTTTTGCTGCGATCGAGCGTATAAAAAAAGCTTTTTGCACTCACGCTGGATTCTCTGCCAGTCCGATTCACAGCAGGCAATCAATTCTCTCGTGAGCTCCCGTCCAAGTTCGACGCCAGCTTGCTTCGCATAACTTTGAACCCGTTCGTTTAATTCAAACTCGTTCATCGCCGCCATATGGTAAATCGCATCCTCGGCTTGAAGACGCTTCGTCAATGCGCTTCTGCGATCAATGTGTTTTTCTAAAAAAATCAGGCAGGCCCTAGATTTTGTCGCGATGTCGATTAAGCGCTTCGTTTCTTCCTGATAAGTCTTCGTGAGTTCAAACAAATCACTCTCGCGCAAAATCAAAACGCGCTGTCGCGCCATAAAAGGAGGCAACTCCAAGTCTCCTTGAAGTTCGGCGAAATTAAGTTGTGCGGGTTTAGAAGCCACATCGATTGTGCGACGATCCAAATCATTTTGTTCAGGGATCAGCGCCTGGTTGAGTAGACATATCGCCTCCTCGCAAAGGCCAGCTTCTTCACCATAGATCAAATAAACAGGACGCAGCTGTCCTGACTCAAGTTCTTGCTTTAGTCTGCTTAAATCGGTCTGACCTTCCGGCTTCTTTCGAAATGCCATTTCGCTGTCCTCACACTCTTTTCCACTCGAAATTCATTCAATAAATTCACTCAATTTTTAATCAGCGTTCACTCAATCTCTCTCGAGTTCACCCACATAAATACGAATCACCCGCTTTTTCATGGTGGCTTATCTTTGGCTCTATTATCTACCAAAGCGCCCACGACTCGCAAAAAACTAAAGTCCCAACAAAAGTAGTCTAAAACAGGCCGCTTAATTTGCTGCGGTGGCTTTTCTATACTCAGCTTCCCTTGAGGCGAAATGTGAAGCATTAAATCTCCCATTTGGTCGACCCGCCAAATCTGACTTCCGCTCGCTTGAAGGCGCGCCAGAGCTTCAGCGGCCGGATGACCGTAATTATTTTTCCCCACACTGATCACAGAAAGCAAAGGTGACACGGCTTTCAAAAAATCAGCACTTGAAGCGTATTTTGAACCGTGATGCCCCACTTTAAGAACAGAAGAACGCAAGATCTCAGCCGCGTTGATCGAAAGGAGACGCTTCTCATCGACCGTGCCCAAGTCACCGGTAAACAAGATCTTCCCGCCTGGATAAGTGAGCTGCTGCAAGAGGCTACGCCCATTTTCATCTTCTGCCAAGTCCGGCGCTGAAGGAAGCAGGTTGAGGCTCAATTGCTGCCCCAAGTCCAAGCGTGGATGCTCGTCTGCGAAGTAAATCGGGATGCCTTTAGATTGCGCCAGATTCTGAATCCGCAAAAAAGCGGTAGCTCGCGTATCTAATTCCTTCCCCCGTGTCGGCCGCTTCGGATCGCGCAAATAGATCCCCCCTATCTGGCGTTCTCGAGCGAGATAAAAAAGGCCGCCGTAATGATCTTCATGCAGGTGGCTAATGACGAGTAAATCAATCTTCGAAATCCCCCTTTCATCAAGGAAATCATCCAAATATCGCGCCGCATTTTTTTCTTTTGCCGCATCGATCATCAAGGTTTGACCTTTTGGCATTTCAATCACACAAGCGTCGCCCGTCCCGCTCGATAAAAAAGTCAGCACAAAATAAGGTTTCAGGCTGATCATCCAAAAAATCACTAAAGCCAGCATCGAAAAGCTGACGAGATGAAGCCAAGCCGAATATCTGCCCTTTCTCTTTTTCAAATTCAAAACCATCGAAAGAATTTTTCGTAAGAGGTAAATAAAAGCCAGTGCGAAAACTAAGGTGGCAAAACTTTTGATCGGTAAAAGGAGCGGCGCGAACGCGGGACGGGATGCCGAAAAGACAAGTTGTTCAATTAAGCGAACTAAAAGATCGATCACCAAGCCCGTACCAGCGCACAAAGGCCCCATCCAAGGCAAAAACAAAAAACACAAAAGCAGCAAGGATAAACTTGTGAGCAAAGTGATTAAGCAAGCTAAAACGATGTTATAGAAGAAAATCAAAAGGGAGACGCGCCCACCCATTTGCAGCAAAAAAGGTAAGAGCGCCACTTGCACCCAGAATGTGTAAAGACAGAGTTGAAGGACTTTTCGTAACTGGCGCCGCCTCAAGCGCAAGAAGCGCCCCCATCCATTTGGACGCGGTGTGCCGATGAAAGCTTTGGCATCACCGTGAAGAAATAGGGCATCATCTTGTTCCGTTTTTTGTTTCGCCCATAGCGGCGACAAAATCGAAATCACCCCTGTAGACCAGACGCTCAATTGAAATGCCGTACTTAAAACGAGTTGAGGCATCAAGCAAAGCGCCAAAAAACAAATATTTGAAAGCGCCGAAGCAAGATGAAGCCCTCTTTGCCGGCCGTGCGCCACACTCATAAATGCCAGGACGCCCAGTGCGCGCAACAAAGACGGAGACGCAAAACTGAGCAAATAAAAGAAAACACCAAACAAAAATTGGATGAGCAACCTCGTGCGATACGAAAGCGGACTTTTTTGCAACAAGAGCGCAAGCAGTACGAGGTAAAGCGACAAATTGCGTCCCGATGCAACCAAGAAATGGGATACCCCCGCAAGGCGAAAAGCGCGGTTCCACTCCGCGGAAATCTGCCCGCGATCTGCAATCAAAACAGCTTCAATCAGGGCTTTGCTCTCCGCAGAAACATAACGAGATAAGGCTTCATCCAGGCGCACACGAATAGCGCTCACCTGCTGATACCAAAAGCCGCGCCAGGTCTTTCGGGGCAAGATCTTAATTTTGCCCTGGGCATATAAATCTAAAAAAGATAATTGACTCGCCGCGTAGCGAGCCGTCTTAAATCCATGAACACTTTCTGGATCTTGAATTCGGTGAACAGGCTGCTTGAGCATCAGCCGATCATCTGGCTTTAGCTGTCGGCTGAGCGCCAAAAGATGCTCGGCTTTGATCGTTTCAATCTCAGTCAAAGGCGCCTCAAAAAAAGCCCCGTCTTTATCCTCAATTCTTGATTGCCTGCTCAAAGATGACAGCGAGCTTTCGTAAAAATCCAGTCCGTTTCTCAACTCCTTTTGTTTCGATTCGTATTCAGGTTTTTGTGTGAACTTTTGTGCAGATAAAGACGTCGGCAGCGCCAGCGTCAACGACACGCGCACCCAGGGTTTCGCTTCTGGATGCACCATCAGATGAAGGCTCTTGGCCGAGAGCTTAGGGGGCTGATCAATCACATAAATTTGCGTCTCACCCGCCTCATTTCGTCTCTTGTCCTCTAACTCATAGCGTAGGGAAGCATAGGCGTGACCCAATAAACAAAAACCAAAAGCAAGAAAAAGGATCAGCGATAGGCTCATCACCACCCAGCGCTTCTTCCCTCGATGAATCAGAGCCGTCAAAATCAAGGATAAGGGAAATAAGAGTAACTTAGCCCCCAGCAAGCGATAGTCATTTAAGAAAGCGCAGGCGTAGCCCGTCAAAGCCAGCAGCGGAACCAAAAATGGATAGGCATCCAAAGTCTTAAAAAACGCCATGCTTGGGGGGGGGGCGGGGGGGGGGGGGGGGGGGGGGGGGGG
>JAEWGS010000093.1 GCA_023388205.1 Bacillota bacterium | reverse complement strand
CGACTTCACAACTCGATGCAAAAAATGCGATGGAAATCGAAAAAATGATGTTAGAACAAAACGATTTTGGCGTTATTATGGTCAGTCATCATTTTAATGAAGAAGTATTAAATGATTTTGATGAAGTGATTGATTTGAGCAAGATTGCCTGATCGCCTCCTGCACCTAAAAAGCCTTTGAGCGCGACTGGATCGATCTAGGTCCAGCTTGACCCTGTCGAAAATCATCGCATGCGTCTGTTAATGGATGAGCTTGCTTTGGGTCATTTCTGTGCTGAAGTCGTATGGCCAAAAGCGAACCCTAGTAGAAATGATGTGAGGGGGCAGTGGCGATTTAGGCAGGAAAGAGTTTAGAAGAAGATATAAAAAAGGCCGTCCCCAAGGGACGGCTCGCTCTCGAGGTGACAGGACTCGAACCTGCGGCATCCTGCTCCCAAAGCAGGCACTCTACCACCTGAGCTACACCTCGGATAGCGCTTAAAAATGCACCGGAGGGGTATTATAGCACAGCTTTTTCTTTTTAGGAAAAGCCCCGAGTGGTGCGGCGCGAAACGACGCAAGAAGGCGGCTCTCCAAACTGAGCAAAAGTAAGCTTTCTCCTTTTATTAATCGACACATCGCTCGTATTTATCAATCGAATACCGAACTTGCGGTCAGTCGAAATTTATGAATACTTAATGTGTCGAGCGGGGCGCTTGATAGAATAAGAGCACTACAGTTAAGGATGGATAGGATATGTTGACATTTGATCGAGTATCTAAGAGCTACAACGGGGGAGAGACATGGGCTGTAAATCAGCTGACGCTTGAGATCCAAGATGGCGAAATTTTTGGTCTTTTGGGGCCAAATGGTGCGGGGAAATCCACGCTCATCAAAATGCTCACAGGGGTGATTGAAGCCGACGAAGGTCGTATTGTGATCAATGGGCAGGAAATGAAAGATGGAAATCTCGCGGCGAAACGAGAGTTTTGCTATTGTCCGGATTCACCCGATCATTTGCTGCGCCTGACTGGATTAGAGTATGCGAATTTTATTTCAGACATTTATGGCGTCGATGCGAAAGAACGCTCCGAACGGATTCAGAAATTGGCGAAGGATTTGGAAATCGACTCTGCTTTGGGCCAGCAGATCCAATCTTATTCACACGGCATGCGCCAAAAGATGATGCTTCTGGGCGCCCTTTTGCCGAATCCTAACCTTTGGGTCTTAGATGAGCCGATGACGGGGCTCGATCCGAAGTCTGCGTTCTGGCTCAAAGAAAAAATGCGAGAGCACAGTCGTGCGGGGAATACGGTTTTGTTTTCTACGCATGTCTTGGACGTCGCTGAGCGTTTGGTGGATCGTGTCGGCGTGATTTCTAAGGGCCGCTTGATCTTCGTGGGTACGATTGATGAATTGCGTAAGCAACGTGGTGAGCAGGCTTCGCTTGAAGATCTTTTCTTAGAATTGACAGAAGATGACGCCTCATCTGGTTTTGAACCAAGTGCAGCGCCTGCGACACATGTTGAGCGCTAAGACCAAGACGTAAGAGATCGAGGTGTTTATGGACCAGCCTTTTTATAAGACGTTATGGACGCTTTTTCGGATCATGCAAAAGGGGGAAAACCACGCCCTTTCGGCTTCGACAAGAGCAAAAGCTACAAAACGCAGCTCGCTTTTTGGCAAGAAGCGGCCCCTTGCTATGGCCCCAAACGGCCTTTCTCAAAAGATGGGCAAAGCGGGGAAGATTTTGCTGACGCTTCTTTCTTCAGCATTTATCTTTTTGATTTTTGCCTCCATGGGCATGAGCTTGGGGATGCTCAAGAATTTTCCTGAGACGCTCTTCTACGTGGGCTTTGTCACGGCGTTTTTTACTCTGTTTTTCTATAGCTTTTATGCGATATCTCAACTTTATTTTTCTTCGGATATCTCATTTTATTTGGGATTGCCGCTTTCTAAGCGCGTGATTCTCGGGGCCAAAGTCTGTCAAAGCCTGTATGCGCAGCTGTCTACTTTGCTGGCTTCGTTGGGCCTGATTTTAGGTGCGGCGAGCGCGCAACATCCGACTTTAAGGGGGCTTCTGAGACTTCACGTTTCTCCCTTTGCCCTAAATACCAAGCTTTCATGGGGCGATTTGGTTTTAGGCCTTTTGGCCGGATTTGCGAGCACGCTTTACAGTGCGATGTTCATCATTTTGCTGATCGGCTTTCTCATGCATACGCTGAGATTGTTTAAGAGCAAGGATCAGTTCAGTATGTGGAGTGGCATCATCTTAATTTGCTTTGCGCTTTTCCTCGGTGTGGGATCGAGCTACATCAGTTCGCAAAGTCACGAGCAAAGCAATGCCTGGGCAAAGGCCCTTGATACGGTAGGCGTTCATCCTGTCGTTCAAGTCTTGGTTTGGATTTTTGCGATGCCGCTGGCTTTGATGCAAAAAGCTCTGACCTCACAAGGCTTGCTCAAGTTGCTCTGCATTGTTTTGGTCGTCGCGGTGCCGCTAATCATCACCTATATCACGCTCTTGATTACAGGGAAGAACTACTTTAAGACGATCTTGCGACTCAACTCCTTGGGCGGGATGAAGAAAAAGGATATTAAGGCAGAAGACATTGTCAAAAGCAGTCGTCGCCGTTCCGCTGTGCGAAGCCTCTTTGCTCAAGATATGAAGCGCATCCGCCGTTCGCCAGCTTTGTTTCAACAGCTGATGCTGTCAGCTTTCCTAATGCCTGTTTATTTCTTGGCGGTCATCGGGATTGCAGTTTATGGCGCAGCTAAATCGGAAGGTTCGAATCTGTTATTAGGGCTTCGCCTTTTCTTACCAACGATTCATATCGGAAGCTTCGAATATAACTTTTTTGTTTTGGGCATGATCTTGTATGCAACCTTGGGGGGCGGCGCAGGGATGACCGCGATGAGCTCTTTTTCTAGAGATGGGGAAGACCTGTTTCATTTCAAAGCGATGCCGATTTCTCCTTCGCAATATTTTCACTCCAAAGTGCTGAGCATCTTTGTTCTGGGTGTGGGACCGAACTTCGTTCTTTTCATACTCTTTATGATCGGACTTCTGGCCTTAGGTGTGCCGACACTCTCAGTGCTCTTGCTTGCTCTGATTGGAATTTGCCTCATGTTGGCGATGCCCATGGTATCGATGTTGTTGGATTTCTGGCCTAACTTACACTGGACGGATGAGCTGCGCATGATGAAAGGCGGCCGAATGGCACTTCGTGCTTACATCCAGATTTTAATTAATCTGTTTTTGGTCGTGCTCCCAGGCGGATGGCTGGTCTTGGTCTACTTGTATCGCTGGGTCACGCCCTTGACGGCGCTGCTTCCGGCGGCGATATATTGTATCTTGAGTCCGATCGTGGTTTATCTTCTGATCCGAAGCTTCTTCCATCGGCGCTACATTCAAATGAGTTGAGGAAGGCCAGGTCCCTGTGGGTGGGCTCAAATGCCTGCCTGTGGGCGTGCTGTTGGGGTTATCTTAGACTGCGCGTTGAAACGTATCTAAGCTCATGCCGCGAAATTTTCTAAACGCGTAATGAAAACGTCTCTTTTTGCTGTGAAGCGAAAGGGACGTTTTTTATGGCCAGATCCTACCTCCAAAGCGAGATGAAGCTTGAAAAGCGAAGGCAAAATTGCCCTCATCTTAAAGTAGCTAGTTTTTTGTCTTACTTACTTGCTTAAATGGGCTATTTCGCCAAATCCCACAGAGATCCTAAATGAATCAGACTCGATCCATACTCAAGAATTGCCTATACTCACCAAAGAAAAAAACAAAATAAACATTTTTGTTGTGGAAAGAGGCAAAGAGACTTGCTATACTGTCTAGTGTCTTATGAGCCCTACAGCTTTTAGGCTGGCGACTCTAAGCACATGATCTGCTTATTTCTTAGCGCTTTTGAGGAGGTTTCTATGGCCAAGAAGGACATGATCGCGATGATTTTGGCCGGAGGACAAGGTTCTCGTTTGGGTGTGCTCACGAACACGATGGCTAAGCCTGCTATTCCTTTTGGGAGTCGTTATCGCATCATCGATTTTCCGCTGTCGAACTGCACCAACTCGGGTATTGATACCGTGGGTGTCCTGACACAGTATTCGCCGCTCGCGCTGAATACTTACGTGGGGAACGGCCATCCTTGGGATTTGGATCGCAATAACGGCGGCGCCTTCATCCTTCCTCCTTACCAACACTTCTCGGGCATGGACTGGTATACCAATACCGCCAATGCGATTTATCAGAACATCGGATTTATTGATAACTTTGATCCGAACTATGTGCTCATCCTTTCGGGCGACCACATCTACAAAATGAATTACGCGAAAATGCTCAGAGCGCATCGTGAACGCGAGGCGGACTGTACGATCGCAGTTATTGAAGTGCCTTGGGAAGAAACGTATCGCTTTGGCATTATGAATACGGATGAAGAAGATCGCATTGTTGAATTCGAAGAGAAGCCGCAACATGCCAAGAGTAATTTGGCCTCGATGGGCATTTATATTTTTAGCTGGCCTAAGTTGCGCAAAGCACTGATTGAAGATGAACAAGATTCGAATTCAGCGCATGATTTCGGTAAGAACATCATTCCGAAAATGCTCAATGAAGGACAGTCGCTTTTAGCCTACCGTTTCGCGGGTTATTGGAAAGATGTCGGAACGATTTCCTCGCTCTGGGAAGCGCATATGGATCTTTTAGACCATCCTGATGAGCTCGATTTCCGAGATGCCGACTGGCGTGTTTACAGCAGAAATCCGATCAAACCTGCGCACTATATTGGGCGCGATGCCCATGTGTCCCGCTCGGCGATGACCGATGGCTGTCGTATTTTGGGCAGCGTGGAGCACAGTGTTTTAGGTGCCGCGTGCGTGGTCGAAGAGGGTGCACGAATCAAAGATTGCGTCTTGATGCCTGGCGCACATGTGGGCCGAGGGGCGGTCCTTGAAAAAGTGATCGTGGGTTTGGACACGGTCATCGGTGATGGTGTGATCGCAGTTCCGGATCCCGAAGATCCAGATTCTCCCTATACCAATAAATATTGTTCAGATGGTATCTCTGTGTTCAACCACGGTTTGACGATCAAGGCTGGACGCAAATTTTCAGGCAACGTGATGGTTGACCGAATCGACGGTCTGACTGAAGAACAAGATGCGGTCGAAGAGACGCATAACGTCTGGTAAGGAGAGAGGCTGAATCATGATTACGAATGCAATTGGTTTCATACTCGCGGATAACAAGAAGATCCATCTGGGCGAACTGACGCGGCCGCGCGCCTTGTCCGCGATCCCTTTCGGTGGCCGTTATCGTCTGATTGACTTTAACTTATCGAACATGGTGAATTCAGGGATTACGACGGTGGGGATATCAACTTTTACGAAATATAAATCCCTGATGGATCATTTGGGGACGGGCAGTGCTTGGGATCTCGACCGTAAGAATCAGGGTCTTTCAATTCTCGCGCCTTACATTTCGACGGATACTTATGCTGGTGAAGCGGATGATTTGCTTGCGATTTTGCACTTTTATCGTCACGCGCAACAAGAGTACATTGTCATCGCCACAAGTGATGTCATCATGAATACAAACTATGCGGATATCATTGAACAGCACAAAAATTCTGAAGCGGATATCACGGTGCTTTTCAATCGAGATGGGCTCAAAGGTGGCAATCCAAGTGTCATCTTGGATATGGATCGCAAAAATGAGATCAAAGCGGTGTACACGGATCCGAATCGACCGATTTCTTCTTACAGAAGCTTGGGAACTTTGGTCATGAAGCGGGAGCTGTTCGTCGACATCATTTCCGAGGCGGTGAGTCAGGGCGTGACAGAATTCTCAACAGTCTACTTGCTCCGTCAGTGCGATCGTTACGTCGTTATGGGTTTGGAGTACCGCGATTTGGTCCTCTATGTCAATGGAATTGGTAGTTATTTCGCATCGACGATGAGATCTTTGGACCCGGATGCGCAAGAAGCGCTTTACTTTAGTGCGCCGATTTATACAAAGGTCAAAGACGAGGCGCCGACGATTTATGTTGAAGGCTCGAGCGTCCATTCCTCGATGGTTTCAGACGGTTGCAAGATTGAAGGCGAAGTGGATCACTGTATGTTGTTCAGAAATGTGACGATCGGGAAGTCTGCGAAGCTCAAAAACTGCATCGTTTTCCAAAATACGGTTATTTCCGAGAACTGTGTGTTGGAGAATGTCATCATCGATAAGAATTGTGTCATTCGTCCCGGTATCAAGCTCATCGGCCAGGAAGCTTATCCTTCAGTCATTGGGAAAGGAGCTATTGTATGAGCCAACATAAAAAGATTTTATTTGTATCGAGTGAAGTCTCGCCTTTCGCAAAAACGGGAGGACTGGCAGACGTTTTGGGGGCCTTACCTGAAGCGATCGCCAAAGAGGGGCACGATGTGCGCGTGGTGATGCCGCTTTATCGTTGCATCCGTGAGCAGTATGGAGAACAGCTTCAATTCATGCGCTGGTCCATGATTCGCATGGGATGGCGTTCGCTCTACTCAGGTCTGTTCCGCATGGAATACCAGGGCATAACGCATTATTTCATCGATAACGAATACTATTTTGGCTTCGATGAGATTTACAAAGAATATAACTTTGATATTGAACGCTTTTGCTTCTTCCAAAGAGCGGTCCTCGAAGTCCTTGGTGCACCGATGGACTTTATGCCAGACATCCTTCACCTCAATGACTGGCAGACCGGTTTGATCCCCTGTTTGATCGAAGCGCACTACCGTCCCTTTGGTTATTTGCAGCAGGTTAAGACGGTGTTCACGATCCACAATCTGCGCTATCAGGGCATTCACGGGGCTGACCGTATTGCGGATCTTTGTGATTTGCCTCAAAACTATCTGACGGAGTACGGCATCCTCAAAGACGGAAATGCCAACATGATGAAAGCGGGGATCGTCTATGCCGACCGCATCACGACGGTCTCGCCGAGCTACGCGGAAGAGATTATGACGCCTTACTATGGTGAGGGGCTGGACGGCGTCTTGAGATCTTTCTCATATAAGTTGCGCGGTATTTTGAACGGCATTGATATGACGGTCTTTGATCCCAAGACGGATCCTCAACTGCCTCAGGCTTATTCGGTTGACCATTGGCAAGAGGATAAGCGTCGCTGCAAAGAGGCGCTGCAAGCTCAACTGGGCTTACCCGTGAGAGGGGATGTACCCTTCTTTAGCATGATCACGCGCCTTGTGGATCAAAAGGGATTGGACCTTTTCTTGTGCATTGCGGATGAATTCTTGAATGAAGATATTCAGTGCGTGATTTTGGGGACAGGAAACTACAGCTACGAAGATGCTTTGCGCCAACTTGAACAGCGTCATCCAGATCGTTTTAGAGCCTGTATTTACTTTGATCCCAAGCTTTCGAATCGCCTGTACGCAGCGTCGGATTTCTTCTTGATGCCGAGTCTCTTTGAGCCCTGTGGCCTCTCTCAAATGATTTCGATGCGCTATGGAACCCTGCCGATTGTCAGAGAGACGGGTGGACTTCAAGATACAGTTGTGCCCTATAATCAGTACACGGGCGAGGGCAATGGATTCTCTTTCCAGAATATCAATGCGCATGAATTGCTTTTCACGGCCAAACGCGCAATGGAGATGTACCGTGATCCGAACCAGCGTGAGGCTTATGAGCGTCTGGTGACAACGGCGATGCGTGAGGACTGGTCTTGGACGCGCTCGGCGCAAACGTATCTTCAACTTTATGATGAGCTAGGCGCGTGAGTGTTTTGAACGCTGTGTGATCTAAGCTGAATGAGGGGCCGCATTGGCGGCCCCTTTTTTGCGTTAATGTTCAAATGAGCCGCCGATAAGCATCCTATTTGTGAAGTGCCGATGAGCGCCTTATTTGCTGGCGAAAAGCTTCCTGGCTGGACATGCTTTATAATGAACAGCGTTGGTTTAAGGTGACGCATTGATCCAAATTGGGGGCAGCATGAACTACTATCATCATTCTCGAGACGCTAAATGCAAGGAGCCATATGGCGCTTTGGCACAAAATGAAAGGGTGAATCTCACGCTTTATATCGCCGCCGATGAAGAAGCGCTGATCTCACGTGTCGACTTGGTGTATCACTATGGACTCAATGAATTTATGTCGGGCAAAAGCCGCATGCACGCAGCGCCACTTTGCTATCTCCCAGACCTTCATCAGCCGATGGTCCCTTACACTTTTCGCCTGAGAGCGCCTGGCACCAAGGGCCTTCTCTTTTATTATTTTCAGATTCATTTCAAAGATGGACGCGCACCGATTTATATTCACAAAGAGGCAGCTCCTTTGGCGGGGGCTTTGGTCAGTGAACATGAACCACGGGTCGGTTTCGCCTCAGGGGATCAAGAAGCTTTCCGCATTACCATCTATGATGATGCGCTCAAGACACCGGATTTTTTTAAGGGACGTTTGATGTATCAAATTTTTCCTGATCGCTTTGCGAGAGGAGAAGACGCCACTTTTCGCATGGAACAAGCCAAACGTCAGAGTAATGCGAAAGAACGCATTTTTCACGAGTCCTTTCATGAAGATGTGGATTTTTTAGGGAAACCTGAAACGGGCTATATGGCCTGCGATTTTTTTGGGGGAACCTTGTTAGGCATTCAGAATCACCTCGACGATTTGCGCGAGATGGGCGTTTCTATTCTTTATTTCAATCCGATTTTTAGGGCCCGATCGAACCATCGATACGACGCAGCAGATTATATGCAAATCGATCCCTTGCTGGGCGATGAGGAAGATTTTCGGAGGCTCTGTGCGGAGGCGGCGGCAAGACGCATGAAAATTGTCTTGGATGTCAGTTTTTCACACACGGGTGCGGATAGCCGCTACTTTAATAAATATGGTCGCTTTGATTCAATTGGCGCTTGGCAGGAAGCCAAGGGCGAGGGCCTGTCCGATTATTCCTCGTGGTATCACTTTTACCAACCTTTAGGCGCGGCATTGCAAGAGGGACAAGAGCCGGTTTATGAGTCGTGGTGGGGCTTTACTGATCTTCCCTCTGTCAATGAAAATGACCTGCAATTTAGAGACTATATTTTGGGTGAAGAGGGTGTTGTCCGCCATTGGTTGCGCCAGGGGGCCGAAGGCTTTAGGCTCGATGTTTCAGATGAATTGCCCGATGATTTTTTGCGAGATCTCTACCATACGGTGAAGACGGAAAAGCCCTCTGCGCTTGTTTTGGGTGAAGTTTGGGAAGATGCGTCGGCCAAGATTTCGTACGGGCATTACCGCGACTTCGTTTATGGGAATACGCACGACTCCGTGATGGGCTATCCCTTTAGGAATGCTGTGATTCGTTTTATCAAAGGTCAAAGTGACGCGGCTCAAATGAATGAAGCTTTGGAAGAGATTAGAGAGCATTATCCGCCAGAAATTTTTGCCGTCTCCATGCATCATTTAGGGACACACGATACGGCCCGTTTCGTCACGGAAGTTGCGGGCGCACCAGACCCTGGGACGAGGGAACTTCAAGTTAAACAAACGCTTTCTCAAAGTCAGAGGGAGCGGGGGGAACGCGCCTATCTTTTGGCGGCTTCTTTGATGCTCGCCTATCCGGGAATGCCGTCGATTTACTACGGTGATGAGTATGGCATGGAAGGCTACCGAGATCCTTTTAACCGTCGACCGATTGAACGCAATCGCAAAACACCTTTGACGGCAGCGATTAAACGCTTGGGGCGATTGCGTCAGGCCCACACCGTTCTTGAAACGGGTCACTATCGACTTTTGCATGCAGAAGGCTCCGTTTTTGCCTTTGAACGCTATGCCGTCGGAGATCAAGATGCCTTTGGGCATCGAATTCATGGGGTCAAGCGCGCCGCGGCCGTTTTGGTCCGAGACCCCGTCAAATACAGTTTTGACTATATGGGGCAGCGCTATGAGATCCAAGGACCGAGGGCGCTTTGGATTTTGGGCGATGAATTGATTTGGATTGACTATGCGGACCGTGATGGGAAAATTATTGAAGCTGACTGAGTAGTTGAACGAGGGCGCTTTCGTAACGCTCCTGATCGATCAACCAAGAATCTGCGTGGCCCGCTTCAGGGATGACGAGTTGTGCGACCGAAATATTTTTGGGCGCGTTCGCGAGAAGCTCGTGCATCATTTGAATCGGGACAAAATCATCTTTTTCACCGTGAATGAGCAGCAAAGGCGCTTGAATCTTGCTTTTGCTGTCTTTGGTGTTCGCGTCTTGTGAGGTGACTGGGCTTTTGATCTGACGCGTGCCCGAGTTGATTCTGGGGCACTGTGCTTTGGGATATTTTTCACGAAAAAACTCCTTTTGAAAGAAATAAAAGTCACTTCAAAGGGGGTCAAGAAATTTCGATGAAAGAGGTTCAAAGAAATCGTTTGAAGTTAACCGCACTTCATTCAGGAGCTAAGATAAAGCGACAGTGAAACCCAAGGTCGAAGGCAAGTGAGAGATCTAAGCAGTCCCGAGATTAAAGGTGTTCGTTTTCAAGGATGTGTAAAAGGCCGGTCACCGCACGATCAATTTGAGCCACGACGGCGTCAAATCGCAGGGTATACCAGGGATCTGAGATCTCCTTTTTTCTATCAGGGAAACTTTGGGTGTCTGGATCTAAGTCTGCAAGAAATTGGATTTTCGTCTTCATTTTGGGCGAGGCGAGATCAAATTTCCGCTTCAAGTTGCGTTCGTTGTGCTGATCCATAACAAAAAGGTAATCCGCCGATTCAAGTTCATCTTGGCACACTTGTTGCGCGCGATGGGCGCTCGCGTCGATGCCTTTTTGACGCAGGACCTGGTGCATTCTTGAATCGATGGGATGCCCGAGCTCTTCGCGACTGGTCGCTCTCGAGATCACTTGGACATGACTTGAAAGCTCAGGGTGCATGGCGAGCTTTGATTTTAGGAGATACTCGGCTGCGGGGCTACGACAAATATTGCCATGGCAGATAAATAGGATGTTTTTCATGGGATCCCTTTCTTTTGACCACTTGATTGAAAAAGTGATGGAGTGAAATGAACTTTACGACCAAATACTTTAGACTGGGCGCTTAGACGGCGCGATTTTAATCGCTGATGGCGCCTAAATAGTCTTCGAGTTGAGCTTTGAATTGGCGGGTGCTGAGTTGCAGCTGCTGGCCGTTTTGAATGATGAGTACCGTTGGGACTTCTTTGATGTGAGCGGATTTGAACCACTTAAGATCGGCTTCACTTTTTTGATCACAATTGAGCATATAAAGGGGGAGCGCTTGGGGGCTGAGCTCATCGAGGACCTCTGTCATGAGCGGCACAAAGTTGCGACAATCCGGGCAGGTGTAACGCCCAATATAGAGTAAATACGTCGATTCAGGTATGTGAGAGAAATCTTCTGCGTGCACGGCTTTGAAGTCTTTCAAAGCCAAGCGGTAAGCTTCGTGTCGCTTCATTTCGCGAAAATGAGCCGCGGCAAAGGAGATTAAGATTAAAGAGAAGGCGAGGAGTAGGATCGGGAGAACATATTTGAAAAGGCGCGACCTTAGAGCTTGGGCCTTCATTTTAGTTTCAGCTTGGGTCCCAGGCTGAGCGTTAGGTAAAGAAAAAAAGCGAAAAGAGCGAGACATAGCGCACCTCGAAGTCAATGATGCCCCTATGATATCAAAGGCAAAGAAAAAGACCTTCCATACGGAAGGTCTTTTCGGAGAAAGAGGGATTCGAACCCTCGCTGGGATTGCTCCCACTAACGATTTAGCAAACCGTCCCCTTCAGCCTCTTGGGTATTTCTCCAAGTCGTACATAAAGATCAAGCGGTGTCATACTCGCATATCAGCGGAGTCAACAGAGCAAAATTCTAAAGGAAGATCGACGATTTGACAAGTCTTTTTTTCGGAATCAAAAAGTGTGCGTAGCTGAGGCTCACAAGGTGTCTCTTTGCGACGTCGAATGTAGCGTGCATGCGAAGCAAAGGCCTCACGCTCGCTGATGTTTTGAAGCTCGCCGGCGAGGCGGGCAGAGGCGAGATCTAATTGCGCTTGGATGGATTGAGCGGTGAGCGCCTTGACTTGGCTGAGCTGGGTGAAAATTGGGGTGGCTTGACTGGGCCTTTGATTCAGGTAGAAACGGCCTTTTGGCGTAAAGGCGTACAGGTAAATGTAATCTAGGTCAGGGAGCTTTTCAAAACGTTCTGGCCCCAGCGTGAGATGCAAAAGAGCGCGCTGAATTCGAGCTTTGCTCCAATGCTTTCCGGTCTGCGAGATCAGGGCAGAAATTTTGTCTTCGGGTCGAAGGTCGACAGATTGGCGCAAGAGCTTTTGTAGGCGATCGAGGAGCCCGTTTTGATATTCGGGGAGTTCATGCGTACGAGCTGCTGCGGCTTCGAGGGAAATGCGGATTCGTGAGGCGAGCGCAGGGAAAAAGAGCAGCTCTTTTTTGATGTGTCGATCGAGCAAGGCGATGGCGCTTTTGATCGGACAGTGGCGGAAAAGAAAAAGGGCGAGATCTTCACTCATCGGAGCCTTTAGTGCTTCGCGAATGAAGGCCGCAGAGCAGATCCCAGAAGTCGCCTGGATTTTATTTTTGAAGTTTTGCTCATCAGCTGAAGCGAGAGCGGGGCAAGGGAGTTCGACAGAGCCTGAAACATGACGCGCGATATCTTCTGCCCGTAAATCGATGCTGAGTTTCTCTGAAAAGAGCGAGTGACTATCACTTTCTTTTTCGGACATGTGCCCGGCACGGCTATGGGCGTGCAGGGTGATTTGCTTGGCTCTTTCATCTTGAAGCAGCACTCTAAGGTAGGCGAGGGCAAGGAGATTGTTTGACGACGCCAATCCTTTTTTGAGGTGTTGCAGCTGACTTTTGCTGAAGTTTTGATCGGAAATGAGCGTGATGAGCGTGTCGAGCCAAGCTTGGGCGTAAGACAGCCCTGATTTTTGTTTTGCTTGAATGAGCTTTGAAAAGTCTTCGTGATGGCGCTGCTCGATCGAAATGACCTGGGGTAAAAGTGGAAGTAAATCCGGATCTTCCATTCCGAAGATGAGATCACTTATACCGAGATCCAAGAGGACTGAAAGCGCTGCCTTCGCGAAACGATCCGCGTATTGAGTCGACCCATATTCGGGGATTTGGACGACGACATCGGCACCGAGCTCAATGGCAAGGCGGGCGCGTTCTTGGGGATCCATGAGTGCGGGAATGCCTCTTTGACAAAAATATCCGCTCATGGCGACTAAAATCGGCGGGCGCTTAAGGGAACTCGGCGCTTGCTGCGCCGCTTCGAGTTGGCGCGCCAAATCCTGGGCGAGGGCCAATTGAAAGGCGTGCCCGTTGTGCAGGGGATTATATTCGGCGATGATGCCGATTGCGCGTGCCATCTTGTCCTCCTTAAAGCAATAACCGTTCAAAGAAAAAGCGTCTCGGATCAAAAATCTCGAGACGCCTCTATGACTGGAGACGAGGAGAGTCGAACTCCTGTCCAAAACCCAGTTCCAACGTGCTTCTCCGGGTGCAGTCGATCTATCCAAATTCCCACCATGCTGAGAAAAATCGACCAACTCAGCAAGGGGTAGCTTCATCAATACCTCAATCCGTACAAAGCTTGGCGGTTGAGGGGGAGCGCTTAACCTCTAGCGCACGAGGTCTGCAAACTGACACGAAGACCCCAGACTGCAGATCATCTGGCTTCGTGCGTCGCGATTAAGCCGCGGCGAGGGAATAATTGTTGTTGGCAATTATCATTTTGGACGATGATTAAAGTGGCCCACGTCCATCCACTACCCGCTTCACGGAGGTCATAGATCCTGTCGAAACCATTACGTCCCCGAAGTGTTCACAGTGTACCAGCTTCTTCAACAAAGTGGTATGCCCTTTCGTTACTCCGCTTCTCATCGAAGTGGAGCTCAAGCTCCTGAAATTCCTGAATTTGCTCGATGTGCTGGATGTGTTCTGTCGCCAAAAAACGCAGCATGCGCCCGCGAGCCATCTTAGATTTGGTCGCCAAGGTTTTGTATTTGATTTGACCTTTAGCGTCTTTGACCTTTTTTTCAAAGATGATATCGACGACCGAAACAGACTGAGGGAGCTGAGGTAAAACGGCTGCGGCATATTCTTTGGACGCTAGATTGACGATGCTTGCATGCGCCGGATGCGTATCTAGCTGATCCTCTTGCTTGAGTTCTTTTACCAATTCTTTCGCCAATTTGTCCGCCCAAAAGTCGAGCAAAGAGATCGTTTGACTTTGATCAGAAAGCGCCAAAGCCGACTTCATCTCCAATCGATAGAAATGAATGAGATCAAAGGGGCGAAGCAGACCATAATATCCAGAAATAATACGAAGATGCTTCTGAAGATAGTCCAGAGCGTCGTCCGGGAGGCTTTCGACGTCGAGTTGCTTATAGACTAAACCGTCATAGCTTAAAATCGCGGGTCGAGCGGGAAGCTGCTTGTTTCCAAAAAATTGATCGTAAGTCTTCTGGGCCAGTTCGGGAGAGATGTTCCAGATTTGATTGAGTTCATTGATCTGGAGCATTTCAAGTGCGGCCCGAAGCTGCTTTTGTTCTTTGGGAAATAAGAGCTTGGCGCTTGCGTCAGCGTCAAAATTTGATTTGACTTGCTTGATGCGCGTGAATGTTTTAGCAGGCGACAAAATAATTTTCATAAAAAGATCCCTCCAAGTTCAGACTGCACCTCGAGTGTCCTTTTGAAGCGGTGCAACGCAGCAAAATGCTCCTGCATGATAACGCAGAAAAATGCTGCTGCATGATCTTGATGCTTCATCCTAGTGTTATAGATCATAACTAGCGTTCGCTTTGCGGGCAATGATGTGAGATAATGCGACATGTTTAGGGGAGCCTTCGGGCTGAGAGGATGTGAGTCGACCCTTGGAACCTGATCCGATTGATATCGGCGGAGGGAAAACGTCCATCAACCCTATTCAATTTTATTGAATAGAGGATTTTTTTATGAAAGTTCAAGCGCGAAACGAACAAATTCTGAAGATCGCCGCAGGCGGTGTCTTAATTGCCTTGAGTGTTGTTTTAGGCCTCATACGCGTCTATAAGATGCCTATGGGCGGGTCTGTCACCTTGGCATCGATGATGCCACTGGTCTTTGGGGGACTGATTTTTGGACCCGTCTGGGGTTTGGTGATCGCCATGGTACGATCCGTCTTAGACCTGTTAATTGACGGAGTGAGTCTTCCGAGTGCCTGGGTGCTTTTGCTGGATTATTTATTGGCGTTTGGCGTGGTCGGTTTCTTGCCGGGCTTTTTTGCGCATCCGGATCGAGGCTCTCGTCCGCTTTTGGGGCGCATCGCTTTGGTGTCTCATCCGAAACTGATTCTTGCGACTGTTTTGGCCTTGCTTGGCCGCTTTGTCTTTAGTTTCATGTCGGGCGTTTTGCTTTATGGCCAGTATGCGCCGGAGGGGATGTCTCCCGTTTGGTATTCTTTCGCATATAACATGACCTATATTTTGCCGGAGATGCTTTTGACCTTGGTCGTGCTCTTTTTGATGAAAGCGGCGCTGACTCGGGCTGCGAGAAAGCTATGATGCGCGAGCTGCCTTCTGCGATTTACCTTTAAGCAGCGCGCTGGGAATCCCAGGTTCTAGGGATGTGCCTCTGAAGTGATCCGCTGCTTATGGATATTTTTCTCAAAAGTGCAAAATCTGTGGCGAAGGCTAAAAGCGTTTGCCCAATCAAATGCGCAGCTTCAAAGATAGATTGAGCCCTTCGGTGCACGCTTTTTATTTTTGAACTGTTTCAATGAAAATCTAAAATCAGGTTCGAGAAGGGACGCTTTGGTTTCATTTTCTTTTGGGAGATACGAGTTCATTCAAGCTCGCAAGGGAAAAGGCCATGAGCGTCTCTTTTTTATAAAATGCCAAAAGCGAGGTCAGTTGACATATCGGACTCAAAGAGAGCTTTTTCGAAAGGCCACTTGTCAACACGGCTCAGCTTCTTCGTTAAAATATAAATGAAATAAAGCTGATCGCATGTTGCATGGATTAGCGTAAAGGGGTGCACATGGAGACATTACTGATCGGAATTGCGGGCGGTACATCTTCGGGTAAAAGCAGTATCGTGAAATTGATCGAAGCGGATCTTGCTCAAGATGGCGTGAAACTTGAGATGGATGCGTATTACAAAGCATACAGTGAGTATACACTTGAGCAACGAAAGACCTTCAACTATGACCATCCAGACGCCTTTGATGTTGCACGTTTTATTGAGGATTTGACGCGTCTTAAGAATGGAAAAGCGATCGATTCTCCAATTTATGATTACGTCATGTACACGAGAAAAGATGAGACCCGCCGCATTGAGCCGCATCGAGTGGTGGTGATTGAAGGGCTCTTGATTTTTTGGAATGAGCAGCTGAGAGATCTTTTTGATTTGAAGATCTTTGTTCAGACAGATAGTGATGAGCGCTTGATTCGACGGATTCGACGCGACACGATTGAACGAGGCAGAAGCCTTGAGTCTATTTTGACTCAGTATGAGGATACGGTTAAACCGATGCACGAACGTTTTATTCAACCAACCATGAGATATGCGGATGTGATCATTCCAAGAGGCGCCCATAATACGCAGGGGGTTGAGATGCTTCGACAGTACATTCGTACTTTTACGAGAAAAGAGCAGCAGCGACCCAAGCCCTATCCTTTAGTTGAGGAAGCTTGAGAATGGAGAACATCTAACTGTGTTATAGACCGCAGGAAGGGAAAAGAGTTTTGAGAGTATTCACTCAAGGCTCTTTTTTTTTTGCGGCGAGGGGTCAGCGCAAAGCTTTTTTTGCGGAGAGGGGCTAGCATAAAGCTCAAGATATACCTGTGCGTCTGATCCGACGTATAACGATGTCCTAGTTCGCCGTGAAGCTTTTCATGACTCTGCACACTTTGACCATAAGACTCTCTAAGGTTCGACGAATAAAACATGGTAAACAAGCCTCTTTTTTTGCAAGTTTCACAATAAAGTATTTACTTCAGCAGCTCTTTTCGTTAAGATCTTGTGCATAAAGAGCGAAAAAGCTCGGATAGATTACGGGGAGGTTCGTAAAATGCATAAGAAAAACGCTTTTACGGCAGCAGTTCTAGCCCTCGGCCTGATCGTTGGACCGAATGTTTTTGCAGACGGTGAGAAGGCCAATAAGGATAAACCGGTTGTCTGGTATAACCGTCAGCCGTCCAACAGCTCGACGGGCGAGTTGGATAAAGAAGCCTTGAACTTCAACAAAGACACCTATTATGTTGGCTTTGACGCCAATCAGGGTGCGGACCTTCAGGGTGCGATGATCCTTGACTACATCGAGAAACATATCGAAGGCCTCGATCGTAACGGCGACGGAATCATCGGTTATGTTTTGGCGATTGGTGATATCGGTCATAACGACTCGATCGCTCGTACCCGTGGCGTGCGTAAGGCGCTCGGAACCGCGATCGAAAAAGATGGCGCTGTTGTCAGTGACGCGGTCGGAACGAACACGGACGGCCAGTCGGACAAGGTTCAAGATGGCAAGCTGAAAATCGGTGACAAAGAATACATCGTCCGTGAATTGGCTTCGCAAGAAATGAAAAACTCCGCAGGTGCGACCTGGGATGCTGCGACCGCGGGTAACGCGATCAGCACCTGGACCGCTTCTTTCGGTGACCAGATCGACGTGATCGCTTCGAACAACGACGGCATGGGCATGAGCATGTTCAACGCCTGGTCGAAGGAACAAAAGGTCCCGACCTTTGGTTATGACGCTAACAGTGACGCGGTGGCCGCGATTGCTGAAGGTTACGGCGGCACGATCAGCCAGCACGCTGACGTTCAGGCTTACTTGACCTTCCGTGTTTTGCGTAACGCCTTGGACGGTGTGGATCCTGACACAGGTATCGGCACGCCGGACGAAGAAGGCAACGTGCTCAGCAAAGACGTCTTTGTCTATAAGGAAGAAGATCGTTCTTACTACGCTTTGAACGCTGCGGTGACGGAAGACAACTACAAAGACTTCCTCGATTCCACGGTCGTTTATGAGCCGGTTTCCAAGCAGCTCAATGCTGAGAAGCACCCTGAGAAGAAGGTGTGGCTCAACATCTACAATGCTTCGGATAACTTCTTGAGCTCAACCTATCAGCCTTTGCTTGAAAAGTATGACGATCTGCTCAACCTCAAGGTCGAGTACGTCGGCGGCGACGGTCAGACCGAGTCCAACATCACGAACCGTTTGGGTAACCCCAATGAGTTTGATGCTTTCGCCATCAACATGGTGAAGACGGACAACGCGGCTTCCTACACGAGCTTGTTGACTCAGTAATACGTTTTTGGAACAGAACGTTTGAGGGGGTTTAGGGATGAAATCCCTAAACCCCCTTTCTTCTGTAATGAGGGTATAAAACATGTCAGATACGGGAAAAGAGGTCGTCTTATCCATTCGCGGCATGAGTAAGACCTTTGGGCGAAATCGAGTGCTCGATCGCATCAATTTTGATTTGAAACGCGGCAGCATCATGGGGCTCATGGGTGAAAATGGTGCGGGTAAGTCGACGATGATGAAGTGCCTTTTTGGCACTTATAAAAAGGATGAGGGCAAAATTACATTGCTCGGGCGCGAAGTGAATTTTGCGGGACCTAAGGAAGCTTTGGAAAATGGTATCGCGATGGTGCACCAAGAGCTCAATCAGTGTCTAGAGCGCAATGTGATCGACAATTTGTTTTTGGGACGCTACCCAGTGAATCGCTTGGGCGTGGTCGACCGCAGACGCATGCAAAAAGAAGCGTCAGAAATCTTCCGCAAAGTGGGGATGATGGTCAATATGACGCAACCGATGCGTCATATGTCTGTGTCTCAGCGCCAAATGTGCGAAATCGTCAAAGCCATCTCCTATGAATCCAAAGTTATCGTTTTGGATGAACCGACCTCTTCGTTGACCGTTCAAGAAGTTGAAAAACTCTTTGAAATGATGCGCATGCTGCGAGATCAGGGCATATCGATCATCTATATCTCTCACAAGATGGATGAAATTTTTGAAATCTGCGATGAGATCTCGGTGCTCAGAGACGGTAAACTCGTGATGACGAAACCGACGAAAGAGACCAACATGAATGAGTTGATCTCTGCGATGGTTGGCCGTTCTTTGAGTCAGCGTTTCCCAGAGGTGGATAACGAGCCCGGAGAGCCTGTCTTGCAAATTTCAAACTTGTCTACAAAGTTTGAACCTTATTTGCAAGACGTGAGTTTCTCAGTGAGAAAAGGTGAGATCTTTGGGCTTTATGGTCTCGTCGGATCCGGGCGCACCGAGTTGCTTGAGACGATCTTTGGCATTCGCACGCGTGCTTCAGGGCGCGTCTACTATAAAGACAAACTCATGAATTTCAGTCATGCGAGTGAGGCCATGGAACATGGTTTTGCCTTGATTACAGAAGAAAGAAAGGCCAACGGCCTCTTTATGAAGGGGAATTTGACCTTTAATACCACCATTGCAAACTTGCCGCGCTATAAGGCTGGCTGGGTCTTATCTGAGGCCAAAATGACGAAGGCGACGGTCAAGGAAATCAAAACGATGCGCACCAAATGCATGGGGCCAGAGGATATGATTTCGAGTCTTTCGGGAGGCAACCAGCAGAAGGTGATCTTCGGAAAATGGCTGGAGCGTCAACCTCAGATTTTTATGATGGATGAGCCGACGC
This sequence comes from Bacillota bacterium, assembly GCA_023388205.1. Taxonomy (GTDB): domain Bacteria; phylum Bacillota; class Clostridia; order Saccharofermentanales; family Fastidiosipilaceae; genus JAEWGS01. The sequence continues at coordinate 173 of JAEWGS010000093.1, read as the reverse complement.
GTGGTATTGACGTAGGCGCTAAATATGAGATCTACGAGTTGATCATCAAGATGGCCAAAGAAGGAAATACGATCATCGTGGTTTCTTCTGAGATGCCAGAAATTTTAGGCATTACGAATCGAATTGGCGTGATGTCAAATGGACGTTTGGCAGGCATTGTCAACACCAAAGAA
>JAEWGS010000031.1 GCA_023388205.1 Bacillota bacterium | reverse complement strand
CTATATTCAGACTGTAAATTTAGTTTTTTCACACAAACATTTTACAGGATTGACGAGCTCTTTGTAGCTCGTTTTTTCCTTTTCTCCCATACAAAAAGGAGCCATCTCTTTTGAGACAGCTCCTTTTTATTTGTTTAGATGGCTGATTTATGGCACCTAAGCTTTCGCTTTTCGTTTTTTGTTATAGAGGCGAAGGGCAAGCAAAAAGCACAATAGAACGAGAGGAATAAAGTCCCAGATATGAAGGGCGAGAGGCGATGAGGAGATGTAACGATTCAGTGTTAGAGAAAGCCCTTTGGCATCGTCGACGCGATCTAAACGAAAGAGTGCAAGCTGCCCAGGACGATAATTCGGGCTGATTTGAGCCTGAGATTCGTCAGCACGCACTTCGTCGGCACCTGGATTGGGGGTGTAAACTTGACCGCCGTAACGCTGCTCGAGGCTTTCATTTTGGCGGACTTTCTCTTTCTGTGCTTTGAGATCATCGATGATGTCTTTTGCGCTTTGTGCTGCGTCGGCGTCAAAACTGATTAAAAGGACTTCAGGCATGGACTCTTTTCTGAGCTGTTGGGCTGTGGTCCAGCCGGCAAAACGATAGACCATCAGATCGTTTTTACCGATTTGCAAAAGTGCTTCGCTGTCTTGGAGTCGGGGGTTCAAGGCGCGCTGAAGTTGTTCAGTGTGGGGGTTTTTATTTGTTTCTAACCAAAGCATGGAGGGGTAACCAAATTCTGGGAAAAGCGAGGTGGATCCCCATTTTAGGTGCAACTTTTGCGTTGAATTGAATGTGTTTTCGTCGGCTTTTTCTGCGGTCAAATCCTCCGCTCCGAACTCTTCTATGAGCGTCGAGAAAGGGAGTTTGGGGCCAAGGAGATAAAAAGCGCTGCAGGCGGAAGCTTTTTCAGAGATTGAAGCGTCGAGTCCAAGACGATCCATTGTTTCGGCATGCAAAAGGCCCGGCAAGTTTTGCTCAGAAAGCTGCGACATATAAGATTCTTGATCCAGCAAGGCATTCAAGCGAGCGCGTTGCATCGACCAGGCATTGCCCTCATATGCGATCAGGACAGCTTGAGATAGGCCTAGGATCAAGCAGAGAATGGGGAAAAAAGGCTTTGAAAGGATGCGATCTTTAGATAAAAAAGCAAGCATTTAGACCTCGATACATCATATTTAAGGTTAGAAGTAAGAAGCGAGTGGGCGATCAAGGGTTCACGCCCGAGGCTTTGATATAAAAAAGGTGCTCAGATTTCTCTGATCATTTTACTTATCGTAATACCACAATTTATTTTTAATCCTTAAGTTCCCAATGACCATTATTGCCACTACCTACATACTTCAAACTGTCTATTTCCTTTATAGCTCTTTCAATAGTCTTTACGCTAACTCCAGCTTCATCTGCAATAGCCTTTCTTGTAATCCTATCATTGCTTCTCACTTTTTCTTTGATAAACTCTGCGAGGACTATCTTATCGTGAGCGACATCGTGAGCGACATCGTGAGCGACATCGTGAGCGACATTGTCGCCTCCAACCTTTTGAGTCGCTATCTTCCTCAGGGGAATAATTGTTTTGAAAACATCCCCCTCCTCAAATAATGGCTTTTGTCCTGAATAAAGCTGTGTGTATTTATAAGTATTTCGCATTCCTGATCCAAGTTCATCTGCAAGACCTATTTCTCTGAAAACTTTAGAAATAGTAGGGTTTTTAGGAAATGGCTCAAATTTCTGCAAATCTAATGCTCCCATACCATGAGCTAAATTGCTGTTTTCAATCGTGATTTTCTCATCATCAATAATCAACTTCGCAGGATACCCGCTTGAATAATCTCTATGGGCCAGTGTATTGGATACAATTTCTCTAAGTATCCGATCTCTTGCATTGACATTTACAATTCCATCTAAGACAAACAAATCATTCAAATGCTTCTGCCCGAATTCCATAAGTCTGTCATAACTATCAATCAGATTTGTTATAACAACATCTCTATCATCATATCTATCCTTATTTTCAACTCTAAAGATTGCATCCGTTTTATGCTGTGGCAGGACAGACATAATAGAGTTATCTTTTCCAAACAATAAGATAGCAGCTAATGTAATTCCTTCTTCTTTCGTTTCAGGATCTGTCAAAATCAAGTTAGCACTTCTCAATATTTCTTCATGACTCATATCTTTCCATACGTGATTTTGATTTCTCCCAATAGCCATTTTCTTGGCTTTATCAATAACAGAAGCATCAAGAAAATCCATATCAAGTTTAGGATATACCTTATTTACAAAATAGCTCCCTTGTTTTCTTGCATATAGCTTATATACAAGTTCTGAATGGTCTGTAATATTGATGTCTCCTTCATAAGATCTATCCCAAATCTTTCCATTATGCCTACACACCTGATAGCCTTCAGAAACTTTTATATAAATGACTTGTTTTCCCTCAATTTCAAACTGTTCTGGAACAAGATACAGTGGTGGATATATCTTCTGGGGATTATTGATTGCTGTCGTAAATTCTTTGATCAACTTATCTACCTTATCTTCACTTACGCCTACGATTTCTCTTTTATCATTTATGCCAAGTAAAATATGACCGCCGTTTCGATTGTTGAAAGCACAAACTGTATCAAAAATGTCTTTTGTCAAAGCATCCTTCGATTCCTTAAACTCAACATCTATCTTTTCTCCAGCTTGAATTAAGCTCCTAACTTCATCTAGTGTTATCAATCTATTTCACCACCTTAGCAACATCATCTCGATGTGGATGCATTTGACTTTGCCCGCATAGGAGTCGCTTAGAGTTTAGCGAAAAGAACTTAACTGACTCGCGTGAAGCTGAATGAAGAAGGATTAAGGGATAAAAATTTACAACATCGTCATAAAGCGACAAACTAAAAGTTGTGCAAGCAAGGCAAAATGCGTAAAAATTAGAGGAAAATATGAAAGAGTTCATCTGTGTGACAACACAGGTAGAGAGAGGAATTTTATGGCGACACCTCATATTAGTGCAGAAGCAGGCGCATTTGCGAAAACCGTTTTGATGCCGGGAGATCCTTTGCGTGCGAAGTTTATTGCGGAGACTTTTTTAGAAAATCCCGTGCAGGTGACCGCAGTGCGCAATATGTTCGGTTATACGGGCACCTACAAAGGCAAAGCGATCAGCGTGATGGGCTCGGGCATGGGCATGCCGAGTATTGGCATTTATTCTGCGGAGTTGTTTTCGCAGTATGGTGTTGAGAACATCATCCGAATTGGTTCAGCGGGTGCGTATACGACGGAGCTCGATCTGTATGATACGGTGCTGGCGACTTCGGCCTACAGTGAGTCGACGTTTGCAAAAGTGGCCTACAACTTTGATGGAAACTTGATGCAGCCGAGCGAAGAACTCAATGAATTGATTCGTCAATCGGCCAAGGAGCTGTCCATTCCTTTGGCGGAAGGCGTGATTCATTCTTCAGACGTGTTTTATCACGATGATTTCTTTGATTTTAGAGAAGTGCATCGCGAACATGGCGCGCTTTGTGTAGAGATGGAGAGCTTTGCTTTGTTTGCGAATGCGAAGCGCTTGGGTAAAAAAGCTGCTTGCCTTTTGACGATTTCAGATTCTTTGTGCACGCATGCAGTGACGACCGCTGAGGAGCGTCAAAATTCCTTCACGCGCATGATGGAAATTGCCTTGACGGCGGGGACGAAGTAAGTTTGAGAAGCGACGGGTGGCGCGATGAAACAGCATCCATTTTCGTACAATATTTCGAATGATTATGTCGTGCATGGGGATCGCTATGTTCCCGAAGACCAAAATGTGAAATCCTTGGTCTTTGTTGTGCACGGCATGAGTGAGTATCGGCGAGATTATGAGGACCTGGCGCTTAGGCTTGTGGACCAAGGTCATGCGGTGGTGCTTTTTGACTTGAGAGGTCATGGCGACAGTTTGGTGCAAAAACAGCGGGGCTTCTTTTGGTTTAACGAGGGCATAGACCGACAGTTGGACGATATGTCTTACATCTTTGCCATGCAAAGAAAAGCCTGCCCCAATGTTCCCAATGTGCTACTCGGGCACAGCTTGGGCTCTTTGTTGGCTCGCGCGTACGTGAAGCGAAATCCCAGCGAGTTTTCGGCGCTCCTTTTGATGGGTTCGCCGGCTTGGTCGAAGCGCATTCCTTGGGTCAAAGCGCTGACGGGCGTGATTTCATTTTTTGCGCCCTTGATGCCGGCGCGCTTTGTTGAAAAAGAGATGATCAAGTCTTTTTCGAAGCACTTGGACGGATTGAAGTTGCCTTGGCGTTGGTTGGCGAGCAATGAGACACGTGCGGAGGCCTTTTATCAGGATCCTCACTGCGCTTTCCCTTTCACCTATCGGGGCATGTACGATGTGTTCAGCTTGATGCGTGAGGTTTATCGTTCGAAGCATTGGATGGTGACGCAAAGGCAACTGCCGATTTTATTTTTAACGGGAACAGAAGATGGCTGTGCGGATGTGGTCGGTGGTGGGCTCAAAGCGGCCGTCGGCACTTTGCGTGAACAAGGCTACGAGAACGTCAAAGAAATGCTCTATCAAGGTTGTCGCCATCAGCTTCTTTTTGAAGTGGAGGCGAACCGCGTCATTGAAGATATTGGACGCTTCGTGGATCAAGTGGTGGAAGACAAACTGGCGATTCGGCCCGAACAACCGAGCGGTGTGAAAAGCGAAGCTTAAGCGAAAGCGGCCAGAAGGCGCTTGAAATAGAAAACGGCCTGAAAGAACTTAAAACAGCCTGAGATTCAGTATTTTAATGAACAAACGCCGGATGGTGGCTTGACAAAAGGCACGTAATCAGGTAAATTCACCGCGTGACCGCATGCGACAGGTCTCAAATCCCGAGCGCAATGCTCGGAACCTTTGCGCAGCGAGACTGAATCATACAGGAGGACACAAGATGTACGCCATCATCGCTACAGGCGGTAAGCAGTACAAGGTAGCTGTCGGCGACGAGATTTTCGTCGAGAAGCTGACGGGAGAAGCAGGTTCCAGCGTGAATTTTGACGTGCTGGCTTTGGGAGACGAGTCAGGTCTTCATTTTGGAGACGAGGCGAAGTCGGCCCAGTGCAGCGGCGAGATCGTGAAGCAAGGCAAACACAAGAAGGTCTTGATCATGAAGTATAAGCCCAAGAAGGGTTATCGCCGTAAGAATGGTCATCGTCAGCCCTACACGCGTGTGCGCATCAGCAATATCGCGCTCTAATGATTGATTGCAACTTTTATTTTGCGAAAGTTCCAGGATTTGAACGCAGGGTTTTAAGTCAGAATTTTTTGACGCAATCTTGCATCGAACATCCAGAAGATGCCTTAGGCATTGAGGCTCACGAAGCCCTCGTCGGATTTCGTTTTGAGGGGCATGCGGGGGCAGATGATCCCGGATACGATCTCGTTTGTGCCGCAGTGACTTCTTTGGCTGCAACGATGATTACGGCAGCGGATGAGCTTTTGGGAACTGAACAAAATTTTGAGTTGCGGTCGGGCTTTGCAGAGCTAGAGCCTTTATATGAGGACAGCTCGCAAAAGAGTATCGAGGATGTGAATCTTTTGTTGGAAACACTTTACCTCGGACTCAGACAGATAAATGACAGCTATGGACGTGAGTATTTGAGATTTAAGTCCGTACTCACCACGTTAGGAGGTAAGAAACATGCAGAAGATTGATTTGCAATTGTTCAGCTCGAAGAAGGGCGTGGGCTCGACGAAAAACGGCCGCGATTCTGAGGCGAAGCGTCTTGGAACGAAGCGTGGCGATGGTCAGTATGTGTTGGCCGGCAACATTTTGGTGCGTCAGCGCGGGACCAAGATTCACCCCGGAAACAATGTGGGGCGTGGCGGTGATGATACGCTCTTCGCTTTGATCGATGGTACGGTGAAGTTTGAGCGCAAAGATCGCAATCGCAAGCAAGTGAGCGTGTATCCGGTCGCTTAATCACACAGTAGATGGATGTAATAGCGGAGCCAGGAAGATCCTGCCTCCGCTATTTTTGTATGGTGGCTTTGTTTTGATGAAAGGCTTGGCCATCCATTTGATGCTTGAAGGAGAAGGGTATGTTTATTGATCACGCGAGCATTATGTTGCGCTCTGGTAAAGGCGGCGATGGCTGCGTGTCCTTTCATACGGCGAAGTATATTCCGAACGGGGGACCTGACGGCGGTAATGGTGGCCGTGGGGGACATGTGTATTTTGAAGGGGATGAGAATATGCGTACCCTTCAAGATTTTCGCTATAAGCGTAAGTTCTTTGCGGAAAATGGCGACAATGGACAAAAGGCGAAGCGCACGGGTAAGTCGGGTGAAGATCTCGTGATCAAAGTTCCGCTCGGGACTTTGATCTCTGAAAAAGAAAACGGTCGACTCTTGGCGGATATCACGCAGCATGGGCAGCGTGTTTTGCTTTTGCGAGGCGGTCGAGGTGGGACGGGAAATACGGCCTACGCGACCCCGACGCGACAAGCCCCTCGCTTTGCTAAAGCGGGCGAGGCAGGGATTTTTCTCGAGGTCCAATTGGAGTTGAAACTCTTGGCGGACGTGGCGATTATTGGGATGCCAAACGTCGGCAAGTCGACTTATCTTTCGGTCGTGACGCGCGCGAAACCGGAAATTGCAAACTATCACTTTACAACGATCCAGCCTAAAGTCGGCATTGCGCAGATTGATGAATATAGTTTCGCTTTGGCGGATATCCCCGGTCTGATTGAGGGGGCTTCTGAAGGCGCTGGCTTGGGTCATGATTTTTTGCGCCATATTGAGCGATCGCGTTTGCTTTTGCATATTTTAGATGCAGCGGGTTCAGAGGGGCGAGATCCCTATGAAGACTTTTGCATGATCAATAAAGAGCTGCGCGTCTATTCCCCTAAGCTCAGTGAACGCCCGCAAATCGTGGCGCTCAATAAGATCGATATGGCGGATGAGGCGGCACTGAAGGAGCTTCGAGACAAATTAGAAGCTGAGGGCTATGAGGTTCATGAGATTTGTGCGCCGATCCATGAAGGGACGCAAGAACTTTTGAGAGCCCTCGCGGATAAACTCAGAGAATTGCCCGCGCCAGAGGCCTTTGTCAGCACCGAAGCTGTCGAATATAAGGCCTATGAATTGGATGATGAGGGGATCAAGATTACACGAGATGAGACGGGCGCACGTGTGGTTCAAGCCCCTTGGATCGATCGTTTCATGCGTTCCATTAATTTTGATGACTATGACTCCATGCATTATTTCCAGAGAACGCTGAAGCGAAGAGGTGTGTTTGAGGCCTTAGAGCAGCACGGAATCAAGGCAGGCGAGCCGGTTTGTATCGGCGACTTTCACTTTGACTATATTCCAGATGACGATATCGATCGTTATGACTGGGAGACGGGTGAGCTTTTGGACGATGAAGACCATGGCGACGCTGACGCAGAGGAAGATCGCTTCGATCTAGAAGACGAGGCTGAATTTTTAGAAGAAGATTTGGCTTGGGGTTTCGATGAAAGTGAACTTGATTTAGGTGAAGAGGAGAGATGAGATGCTGACCAGTAAGCAACGCGCATTTTTGAGAAAACAGGCGATGATGAAAGATCCCGAACTTCATTTGGGCAAAGATGCGCTCAAAGAGACTTGCCTAGTAGAAATGGATCAACTGCTGAGAACGCGTGAACTTGTCAAAACGGCGGTGCTCAAAAATTGCGACGAGGAAGTGCGTGAGATGGCAGAAGAGATGGCGGAGGCTTTGGGTGCAGATGTGGTTCAGGTTGTGGGACGCCGATTTGTGCTCTATCGTCATTCGCGGGAATTGGCGAAAAAAGGCCGCGCGATCGTTTTGCCGCGCTGACTGTGGCTCAGCAGATGGCCTTGCCGCGCTGGCGGTGGTTCAGAGATGACCCGGCCGCGCTGATGAGCTCAGCAGATGAAAAGTTTCGTTCTAAAGGCGCGCGTGGGCTTTTGAGCCACCTAGAGCTTTTGACTAGGCTATAATGAGCGAAGTGAAGATTTTGATCTATAGGTTGACAAAATCACACTGCGATTTTGCAAGGAGAAAAATCTTCATCCTGCAGGTTTGAAAGCTTGAAGGGCTGATGGCTTAGCATTCAAGTTTTTCAAATCCAGGAGATTACGGAAGAAGGAGGAAGACTTATGAGCAGCTATGTTTGCGATCTTTGTGGCTACGTGTATGATCCCGCAGTGGGTGATCCTGATAACGGTGTTGAGCCCGGTACCGCCTTTGCGGATGTGCCCGAAGACTGGGTTTGCCCGCTCTGTGGTGCAACCAAAGACCAGTTCAGCGAAATGTAAGTCGCATTTGGCGATGATGAAAAGCCCCAGCCTGAATTTTGAATTCGGGCCGGGGCTTTCGGTTTTTTATGGGGCAGAATCAGAAGGCGCGTCAGATGTTTCTGGATGCGGTTTCAACAGAAGCTGAAGTAATTGGAGATGTAAATCGAGGGGATGCTCTTTCCAGTTTTTACAGATCGTGCGAGCCTCTTGTTCGTTTGGCACACGCAGTTTCAAAGAGAAGTGATCACGAAGTTGCTCATCAAAGCCGATATGCACGTCGAAATGTCCATTGTCATCAGCACGATAACGTGCGAAAAACTCAGTTTCGTAACGCCGCTTTTTCTTCATTTGATTCATTTCAAAGAGGAGCGAACGGCGCAAAGCAATGGGCAGCGCGTGAGAGATGCTGTCATAGACGGCCGCTCCGTCTTCGGTGAGATCATATGAAGGCAAGGGACGCCCTTGGGCGTTGAGGCGCGTTTCATCTTTACGTACACTCGCTTTGATCAAACCATCCGCTTGTAAGCGCGCAAAGAGCTCGCAGAACTGAAAATAATCCATCATCATCGTACCGAGTGCGAAGTGTTGAATATCATCTGCACAGGGATCTGCGAGTTCATCGACGATGGTCATGATGAGAAGTTGCAGCGTGATTTGCTGTTCTCGATCGGGGGTCAAAGCGGGCTCAAAACGTTCGTCCATAGCGTGTCTCTTTGATGTTCATGGGGCGTTGGAAGTGCCGGGTCGTCAGGTAGGAGGCAGGTGCAAGCAAGTCAAGCACCTGCCGGTCTCCACAATTATTTTTTGCTGCCGTTTTTCTGGCGCAGTTCGTCCAGAATTTCTTTGAGCAAGATTTCCTCACCGCTGAGGCTGGCGACTTCTTCTTCACCCGACTTGATTTCTTCTGCTTTTTTGCGGGCGAAACGTTTGTGCGCCGTATTCATCCCCTTGATGACCAAGAAGAGGCAGAGGGCAATGATCAAGAAGTTGATGATCGCGTTGATGAAATTACCATAGTTCAAAGTGGCGGGTTCCACGCCTGCAGCCGAGGGCAAGACGAGCTTGAGCTGGCTGAAATCGATGCCGGCCAAAAGAGAACCGACGACGGGCATGATGATATCGTCGACCAGGCTCTTCACAATCGCCGTAAAGGCAGTGCCGACAGCCATCGCAACGGCGAGATCAATGACATTTCCGCGAGAAATAAATTCGCGAAATTCGCTAAAAAGCTTTTTCATAAAAGGGATCTCCTTATAAAAAGATTTTGCGCTCCATTTTATAGGAAAAATTCATGAAAAAGTGAAGCAAAATCAGAAAAAACATGGCTCGCAGCGTCAAGCGAGAAAAAAACGAGAAAACGTGCGCAAAAAGAGGGCGCCCGAAAGACGCCCTCTCATACGTGTTCTATTTATAATCGAACTCAATTAATTCTCAGCAAAACGCAGGATGCGTTCGGGGAGATCAGCGACATCGGCGCTCAAGATGACATTGGCTTCAAAGTGCATATCGCGAGACAGATTCTCCAGGATCTCTAGGAACTGAGCGAGCGCTTCGTAGTTGGTATCCACTTCGGCGACTTTGAAAATGCTATCGATGTAAATGTGCGAGATATCGTAGTCTTTGGAATTGATTCCCGCGATGAAAGCCGTGAGCTGTTCAAAGCCTTTGACCGGATATTCAGAAATATCAATCAGGCGAATATGGTGTTTGACGAATTGATCCAAACGACGGCCGCGCTCGATGCACACAACATTGTTGTTTTCATCTGTGGCCTTGTTGTTCAGGTCGTCCACCAGCTTGCCTGTTTTACCGCTGCCCTTAACTCCGATAATCAATTTCAACATAGCTGCTATGTTCCTCCGATCCTGTTTTGGACGATCTTGGGCGACGTCCTTTTAGACAGTTTAGCAAAAAATTTTTAAGGGTGAAGGGGTGGAAATGGGAAATTTGATCTTAGGTTCAGGCCCCTTTATTCCTCAAAGATCCATTCGGCGACGGTTAAAGCCTGCTCCAAGTTCAAGGAAATAATATCAGCGTCTTCTAGGTTTTCCGCTTTGATATAGGCTTTTACAGCTTCGTCGGAAGAAAAGAAGTGCATATGCGAGCAGCAGTGATCCGACCAAGAATCGCACTTTCTCAGATCGGGATAGAGGACGCGGATTTTATATTCGGGGCAGCTCGACAGAGTCGCTTCGATCGGGGCATGACCATCTGCAGGGACAAAAAGCTCAAGGGGTTCTTGTGTGTCATGAAGGACCGTTTCGATGTGCACATCACGATGGAAGGTAAAAGCGAATCCGATGGCGTCAATGGCACACATCGCAAAATGGAGTTGGTTCTTTTTGTCCGTACTGAAAACGACGCATTTGTCGCTCTCTTTGACAGAGACGGGATAGATGGAAGCTACTTTGCCGTCCTCAATGGTCAAAATGTTGCGCGAAGCAAGGTCCCTGATTTGCTCTGTTTCAGGCACGCTTTCTCCATCGAAAATGTCTTCCATAATCCAGTGGCGAAGACGGTTTTCTTCTTTGGAGATTTTGCTTCTCAGACTGGGCAACTTATAGTCGTCGAGGTTGAAGTAGCAGAGACTGTGCTTAGGGGATTTGGAACAACAACTCATCATGAAGCTCCTTTTATATTAAAAATTTCCAATATCGGAAGTTGATTCGCGCCTGAAGTTGAGCTCTCCAGAAGGGGATCAGGTTCATTGTAGAATCTGGAAAGAGCGATTGCAAACGGTTTTCAAACAAAAGAGTAAAACTGTGGTGGCGAAAGCGCTTCGGGCGAGACGAGGGCGCAGGGCGCGGCGGCGAAGGTAGACCGCTTTGAAAAATTTAGGGTGGGTCTTTTCGTTAAAATAGTTCCTATCGGAGTCGCTTATTTTCATAAGACAAGCACACTGCTTATGATGGGAGCAAAAGAGAACGCAAAAGGCAGCGTTAAGAATGCGCAAATGAGAACGCAAAAAATGCGCAAACGGTGAATGCGAAAAAGGAGAAAAGCCATGCAAGCACATGTTGAAATGGCTCGACGGTTGATGGCGAAACTGTTGGTGCAGCGTGAGAAGATTCAAGCAGATTACTTGATCGTGCTGACGGAACGCCATGGATCTAGTCCTCAAAAAGAAGGTGCTTTCTTGTTGGTCAACACGCGTGCATCAAGATTTTGGGGAACCGTCGGTGGGGGATTGGTTGAACATACCTCGATAGAATTGGCGAAGGCTTTGGCGCCGATGGGCCTGGGGGCCCTGGCGGATTTTAGCTTGAGCAGCAAGCAGGCAGGACAAGGCGATTTGGGCATGGCCTGCGGCGGGAGAAACACCTTGCTCTTTTTGCCGATCGATCAGGTGGAGGCGCTGACGCTCTCTCAAGAAGATTACGAAAAAGCACTCAGCCGGGCCCTTGAGCTTCGAGCTTGCGACAAGGTGCAGATCAACTCAGGGCTGCGTTTGATTGCGAAGGTTTTCCCTTCGTTTGAGCCAAAAGACGCGCTTGGCGCCCAAACTGCCGATGCGACAGACCGAGCGAGCCTCAATGAAGCGACACAGGCGATTTATGAGCGCTTCTCGCCTTTGACGAGACGCTTTCGCGTGTTTCAGCCCGGTGAAGATGGGCCTCGTTTTTTGAGTATTGAAGAGACCGTTCAAGCCTTAGAAAAAGACGAAAGTTTAGCGCAAAGTTGTGAGACCGCGAGGCATTCGGGCGCAGCGGGATCTTATTACATCTTTAGGAGTGAACAAAGTCCACGAGTGATTCTTTTTGGGGCGGGGCATGTTGCACGCGCTTTGTCCCGGGCGCTGGGAACGGTGGGCTGGCCGCACGCGGTGATTGACGATCGCGAGGATGTGCTGGATCCAGAGTTTTTTTCGCCACTCGCAGAATTGATTTGCAGTGATGTGACGCAAGGTTTGCGTTTGGCTCGAGCGGAGCAAGATGATTATTATTGCATCATGACGCGCGGGCACAAAGGGGATGGAGAAGCTTTGGCGCACATTCTGCCTCAGATGCCCCGCTATGTGGGCGTGATGGGGTCCAAGCGCAAAGTTCTAGGGCTGATTCACCAGTTGGAGGAGCAAGGCTTTACAAAAGAGCTTTTGTCCCACGTACACATGCCAATCGGTTTGGATATTGGTGCGATTACGCCTGAAGAAATAGCGATTTCGGTGCTTGCAGAAATGATTGCGCACTATCGCGGTGTGGATACGCTTCATTCGGGGTCGCTGCAGCTTTTGCCAAAGGAAAGGCTTTAGACTTAAGTGAGGCAGCGGCATTTGGGTGCACGCGTGCGCTTTGGACAAAAGAGGCGGAGGCACTTTGAGGCACAGAGACATTAAGTTTGGGGCACACATACATTAAGGACACATACATTAAGAAAGATCGGTAAGGAAGAAAGAAGCCCTCGCATGAAAAGGGCTCGCGACAGGTGGAAGATGAAAGAAGAGAATCGCATGGATGGGGCGCTGCTCAAAGAGCAGGCTGACGTGATGAATGAAATGCTCGCGGATATCGGGCTGAATTTTGAAAAAGAAGCACGCCCGAACGGCTTAGATGCCTTTGATATCGATTATGGCTCGGTGCTGTCTTTTATTGGTTCAGGTGGAAAGAGCAGTTTGATTTTGGCCTTGGCGCGAAAACTCAAAGCGCAAGGCTACCGCGTGTTGGTGACGACGACGACCCACATCAAGAAGCCCGAAGGTGAGGCGGCCAAAGACCTGCGCTGTTTTACTGAGCTTGGGCCTTTGCTTCTGGCGGCCGAGATGGATCCGAGCGCTGGAATTTACGTTTACGGTGAAGATGCGGGAGACAAGCTCTCCGCTTTTGATCCGGAGGAGTTTGAACGCTTAGAGATCGCTTTTGATATCTTTTTGATCGAGGCGGATGGCAGCCGTGGGCAAGCGTTCAAAGCGTGGCGTGCGCATGAGCCGGCGGTTTTCCCTTTGAGCACCAAAACGGTCTTGGTTTTGCCTGAGGACCTTTTTGAAACGGTTTATGACGAAGCTCAGATTTTTCATCCAGAACTTTTTAGGGAGCAGTTCGGTGTTCAGCGGCTTTTTGATGAAGAGATTTACTTGAACATTATGGACACGACACAAGGGCCACTCAAAGCAGGTGTGGGGCGTTTATATGTGTACTTGAGTCGCAGTGACTTGGTTGAAGCATCAAGGCGCCCAAAGATTCGCGAGCAACTTCTTGCAGGAGCGAGGCGGCGCGGCTATCAGGAGCTTGAGGTGATCGACAGCGATGGCCTTTGCTTGAGCGAAGATGCGAAGCAGCGCGTTTTGTGAGGCGGCTTTTGACCGCGTCGTAGATGAGAAGAGGTCGTAGAGCCGTAGATGAGAAAAGGTCGTAGCGTCGTAGATGAGAAAAGAGGGAATGATGCAGCGTGAATGGTCTCAAATTCAGTTGACTCGCCCCAAAGTTTTGGTGCGCGGAGCTGGAGATTTGGCGACGGGGGTGATTCAAGCTTTGGTCAGAAGTGGGGCCAGGGTGCTCGCTTTGGAAGTGAAACAACCGTCTGCGATTAGGCGAAGCGTCGCTTTGAGTGAAGCTATTTACCGAGGCCATATGCGCGTTGAAGATATAGAAGCGAAATGGATCGATGGGGAAGCCAAAGACCCGCGTCTCATGAAAGATATAGAAGCGCTTTGGGCGAAAGCGCAGGTGCCCGTTTTGGTGGATCCTCAAATGCAAAGTTTGGCGTGGTTTGAGCCCGATATTTTGGTCGATGCGATTTTGGCAAAAAAGAACCTGGGGCTGAAATCAGATTTGGCGCCTTTGACGATCGCTTTGGGGCCGGGTTTTTCTGCGCCCAAAGATGCGGATTTGGTCATTGAAACGATGCGTGGCCATCAGCTGGGACGTTTGATTTTTGAGGGGAGCGCCTTACCGAATACGGGGCTTCCGGGCCTGATCTCAGGTCGCGCCAAAGAGCGTGTGCTTTATACACCTTTTGCGGGTCGCTTTATGCCACAAAAAAAGATTGGTGATTGGGTTCAAGAGGGAGAATGCATCGCTTACGTTGAAGCGATTGAAACCCCTGAAGTGAGAGGAGACATTCTGGCGCCTTTTGAAGGTCTTGTGCGGGGGCTTTTGCCAGAAGGCTATCTTGCGCCTGAACATATGAAGTGTGGTGATATCGACCCTCGTACGGCAGAAAAAGACAATTGTTTCACGATTTCAGATAAGGCACGCGCTTTGGGACACGCAGTTGTCACAGGAATTTGGGCGCTGCGGTACCGCCCATCATCAAGACCGCGAGGGATAACAAAGCTTTGATGAAAGGGGGCATGACCTGAGCGTAGGTCATGCCCCCTATTCCAGCGACATTTAATCGAGCGATGCTCCAGATAATTGTTGCGATCAGAAGGCGTGTGCGTTTTGATCTGGATCGCTTTACACCTCATTCACGAGACGATTGTTTTTGTACAAGCGGTCGCAGTTGGGAATTTTCGCTTTGAAAGCGCCCGCATAGTTGAGCCGCGCCACTTGAATGTGTGTGTCATAAGTTGAAAGCGAGCCTGCACCGTAGACGTTGACGTTGAGCTCTTCGATTTCTCCAGAGACAATTTTTCCCTTGAAAGCGCCGGGAATTTGGAGGGAGATGATGCCACCTGTACATTTTTGGATGGTGAGGCGAGCGGATCCATTGCAATTGATATTGCTGCTGTGGAGTTCGTCGATCTTGAGAGAGCTGCTGCCGTTGATATTGCCGATCAGATTTCCGACTTTAGAAAAAAGACCGGAGAGACTACCGTTAATTTGAGGGTCGAGGTTTTCGATGTAAATACGGGACTCCACCCAAAGTGAGCCATTGGTTTTGAGCCGCACCGTCTTCAGGCTTTTGGTCGGAAGATAAAAAATGAGGCTGGTGGAGGGTTTTTCGTTGGCTTTGGCGTGGACGAGAGCGTTCCATAAGTCGCGCAGATTTAAGTCGAGATAAACGCCGGAAAACCTTTTCATGTTTTCTTTCATTGTGACGGAAAAAGATCCTGCGTCGTTTTGAAAATTTAAGGCCTCCACAAACTCGGGCTTTCCTTGAATTTCGTAGCGTGCTTGCCCATCGCTCGGCAAAATAAGCATATTCACGGCAAGAGGAATATCGATGGAGAGGGTATGCAGATCTTCGGGTAAATTCCCCTGAATGAAAGCCGTTTCTGGATCGTTTTGTGGCGCTTGTCGCTGCGTGTCACTTTGCCAGGCGGTACTTTGTCGAGTTGTATT
>JAEWGS010000069.1 GCA_023388205.1 Bacillota bacterium | reverse complement strand
ATCGAAAAGCGAATCGCCGAACTAGAGACCTTGATTCAAGATTTTGAGAGACCCGAAAACATGGCCTCACACCAGCTGGAAGATTACACGACCTACGCCGAAAACCAAGAAGAACTTGAGCACTGTTACGAGACGCTTTTCGAAAAAATGGAACTTCTAGAAGCAGAAAGCGCAAACTGAATCTCACAACTTCTGTGTCTTCATAAAACGAAGAGACCGCTGCGGCGGCCTCTTTGTTTTGGGGGGCACTTTAATGTTGAACCCACACCTAGATGTTTCATGCGCGCCTTGGGATTCGTGTCGTTCAAAAAAATTCGTAGCTCAAGTCAAGCTGAGCTGTTCCCCGCTCATCCCACTTTCTTTGATCGTCACCCCAGATGCCGGAATGTGTCGTGCTCGGTAGCGCCTCGGATCTTCGAGTTCTAAGGCACTCAGGGGCGCAAAGCCAAGCACTTTATATTTTTTCGCCATTTTCATCACCTGACGTCCCACATTGGCGCGGGCAATTTTAGGCTCGATCAGCTGATAATCAAAGATCATCATTCGCTCTTGACTCGAAACTAAGACAAAATCTGTTTGTGGCAATTGAGCCAGCTGGGTGTCTACTGTGCTTCTTCTCAATGCAAGTCGCTCAGCAAAATCTAAACAGCCACCCGCGAAGCCCAAGGGCTTCCCCGGTGTATCTGTATGAGCTGCATCTTGTGCCGCCGCTAAGTCTGAAGATTCTGCCAAGGCCTCTGCGCTCGCTTGCGCTTTGGGGATATAACAAATTCCGACTGCAGGCGCTTTATCAGCAAAAGCACCCGTAATCTTCTTGCGCCGCGTTAAAGTTTGAAAGCTCTCTAGGCTGACGCGAGACACGTATCCATTTTCATAGGCAATCAAAAGCTCGCCCGAATAATCGCCTGCAATATGCGCAAAAATCACCTGCTCGCCCTCTGCCATATCGAGGACACTCGGCAAGTAATTGCCCCAGTCAGAAGGTTTATTCTCCGGCAGATCGTAAAGACGACACTTGTAGCAGTTTCTCTGGTTGGTGAAGACCAGCAATTCTTGCTTATTGCTGCCTTCTTCGCCCCAAATTAATTCATCTCCATCCTTGAGTTTGAGCTCATAGTTCCCTCTCAAACTCGTCAAAGCGAGCTTCTTTAGATAACCTTCTTTGGTCAAGAAGATGCGCAAATTGAAATCATCGATCATGTCCTCACGGCCGAGCTCTTGCACATGTTCAGCTTGAATCAAAAGCGTTTTTCGTTCTTTTGCAAAGCGTTTTTTGACACGCTGTAATTCCTTGATAATCTCTTGGTCGAGCAAATGCGCCCGATTCAAGATATCTGCGATCTCTTTGAGGCGGGCTTTCAGATCTTTCATCTCCGCGGTTCTCTTGAGCAAGTGTTCTCTATTGAGATGACGCAATTTAATCTCTGCCACATACTCGGCTTGTGCTTTAGAAATACCAAAGCCCTCTTGAAGATTGGGCACGACCTGACTTTCTTTTTCGGTCTCGCGAATCAATCTGACTGCCTTGTCGATGTCGAGCAAGATCTGCGCCAAGCCCTCCAATAGATGGAGTTTGTCCGACAGTCTCGCCTGCTCAAATAAAAAGCGTCGACGCATACACTCACGGCGGTACTGGCACCATTCAGCCAAAATATCCCTGACGCCTAAAACACGAGGAGATCCTTGAACGAGCACATTAAAATTACAACTAAAAGTCGACTGTAGCGAGGTGAGCTTGAACAATTTTTGCATCAACTGCTCCGGGTCCGAGGAGCGGCGATAATCAATGGCCAAGCGCAGACCGTTCAAGTCTGTCTCATCGCGCACATCAACAATCTCTTTGACCTTACCCTCTTTAACCAAGCTAGATAGCTCGTCGACAATGCCTTCAATCGACGTCGAATAAGGGATCTCAAAGATCTCAATAATCTGATCTTTTTTATGAATCCGGTAGCGCGCGCGAAGCGACAAGCTCCCCTGACCCGTCTCATAAATACGGCGCATCTTTTCCGCATCGTAAATCAGCTCCGCGCCTCCAGAAAAATCCGGTGCCGGCATCAACGAGAGAAGATCCGTGTCGGAATCTTTGAGATAAGCGATCGTCGCATCACAAACTTCACCCAAATTAAAAGAACAGATATTCGAAGCCATGCCCACGGCAATGCCCTGATTTGAATTAACTAAAACGGCCGGAAAACTCGTTGGCAAAAGGGTCGGCTCTTTCAGCGTCCCATCATAATTGGGCACAAAATCGACCATGTCCATATCAATGCCGCCAAAGAGTTCCTCGGCGAAATCGTCCAAACGCACCTCGGTATATCGCGGCGCCGCATAAGCCATCTCCGAAGAATAGTGCTTACCGAAGTTTCCTTTTGAATCAATGTAAGGATGTAAGAGCGCCGCGTTGCCGCGCGTCAAACGGACCAAAGTATCATAGATAACCGTATCACCGTGCGGATTGAGCTTCATCGTCTGGCCCACAACATTTGCAGACTTCGTGCGCTTGCCACCCAAAAGCCCCATCTTATACATGGTATAAAGAAGCTTTCGATGACTGGGCTTAAAGCCATCAATCTCCGGAATCGCGCGCGATACGATAACGCTCATCGCGTAAGGCATATAGTTGTTTTGTAGCGTTTTCGTAATTCGCTCGCTATAGACCGAGCCTTCTTCATCCAAATGAAAATTTTCCTGAGGTCTATTTTGCTTCATCGTTTTTATCCCCTATCAAGGCATCAGAGCACATCTAAGTATTCCAAATAATCTCCGCCGTGCTCTCGAATGTGTTCTTTTCGACCCGCGAGATTTTCGCCCAATAAAAGATCAAAGACCTCCTGCATGTCCTTTTCATCTTCGGCTAGGACGCGAATCAGACGCCGAGTCGCAGGATTCATCGTCGTTTGCCACATCATCTCCGGTTCATTTTCACCCAAACCTTTAGAACGCTGCAAACTACAATGCTTACTGCCCAAGCGCTCAAGAATCTCCGCTTTTTCACGTTCATCATAAGCAAAGTAAGTTTCCTGAGTTTTGCCCTTTTCATAGCTGATTTCATACAAAGGAGACTCCGCGATATAAACCCGGCCCGCCTTAATGAGATCAGGCATCAAGCGATAGAACATCGTCAAAATCAAGGTGCGAATCTGAAAGCCGTCCACGTCCGCATCCGTACAAATGATCACCTTATCCCAGCGCAAGCGATCCAGATCAAAAGAAGCCTCAAAATCTGCTTTTTTCTTCTTGTGTTCTTGGGGCATCTGAACGCCGCAACCCAGCACCTTGATCAAATCGGTAATGATCTCATTTTTGAAAATTTTTGAAGCGTCTGCTTTGAGACAGTTGAGAATTTTCCCGCGCACCGGCATCACGGCCTGAAAGTCCGCATCTCTGCCCAATTTGACCGAGCCCAAAGCCGAATCACCCTCAACAATATAAAGTTCACGACGGCTAACATCTTTGGAGCGGCAATCGACAAATTTTTTGACGCGGTTGTTGATGTCAACGTTGCTCATGAGCTTCTTGCGCACATTGACGCGCTGTTTCTCGGCGCTCTCACGACTGTGCTTATTAATCAGGATCTGATCTAAAATGCGTTCAGCCCAAAGCGGATTTTCAATGCAGAAAAGTTCGAGCTGTTCTTTGAGAAAATCGTTGAGAAAGTACTGTATGAATTTATTATTGATGGCCTTCTTCGTCTGATTCTCATAACTCGTCTGCGTCGAAAAACTGCTCACCACGATCAAAAGACTGTCTTCAATATCCTGAAAGCTAATCTTCGATTCATTATTTTTGTACTTGCCTTGCGTGCGGCAAAGTTTATCAAAGCTCGAGGTGAAGGCAAGACGCACCGCGCGATCAGGAGAGCCGCCATACTCCAAAAAGCTCGAATTGTGAAAGTATTCTTGGCGTGCCGACTCGTTATTAAAACAAAAGGCAATTTGCGCTTTGACGCGATATTCATCTAAGTCCTCACGGTCCTTACCTTGCCCTTGCGTCGTCCACAAAATCGGCTCACAGAGGCCTTTATCGGCATTCAATTCTTGAACATAAGCCAAAATACCCTCCGGGTAGCAGAAAATCTCTCGCTCTCCCGTCGCCTCAAGTTCCAAAATAAATTTGACCCCCGCATTGACGACCGCCTGCTGCTTCAAGACACGGGCGATATAGTCCGAAGAAATATGGGTCTCCGTAAAAACCTTACGATCCAGTTTGAAACGCTGTAACGTCCCCGTCTTTTTGCTTTCGCAGGGCGTCTTCTTGAGGCCACCGACATTATTCCCTGACTCAAAGTGCAGCTCGTACTTATATCCATCTCGCCACACGGTCACATCAAAATACTCCGATGCGTACTGAGTTGCACAGGCCCCCAAGCCATTTAAGCCCAAGGAAAACTCATAATTTTCGCCCGAATTATTCTGATACTTGCCGCCCGCATAAAGTTCACAATAGACAAGTTCCCAGTTAAAGCGGCCTTCTTTTTCATTGAAATCAAGTGGTATACCGCGCCCGTGATCCTCAATCTCAATAGAGCCGTCCGCAAAAAGTTTCGTCCGTATCTCTTGCCCATGCCCCTCTCTGGCCTCGTCGATCGAATTCGACAAGATTTCAAAGTAGGCGTGCTGGCAACCGACGATATCATCTGATCCGAAGATGACCGCCGGTCTTTTTCTCACACGGTCCGCCCCTTTGAGTGCGGTAATTGAAGCATTTCCATAGTCGCGCTTTTTGGTCATAGATTTCCTGTCCGAGCTTCATCTCGCCACTTGGCGTCACTTTTGATTTCAAGCTCCTGGGCTTATCCTTTCTTATCTTGACGTTGTCCGTATTGCGTTTCTTCGTAATGTGCTTTTCTAAAGTCTAAACTCTCATCAAGCAAAATGGCATTTCTCAAAGCATCTGTAAAGCGCTTGAGATAATACAAATTGTGGTAGGAGAGCAACCGAGAACCAAGCATCTCATTCGCTTTGACTAAGTGGCGCAAATAGGCTCGCGAATAATTCTTGCAAGTCGGACAATCACAATCTGCCACCAAGGGTCCGAAGTCCCTCTCGTATTGCTTATTTCTGATATTTCCGCGGTCTTCTTCGCCAAAGAAGGCTCCATTTCTCGCCCAACGCGTCGGCAAAACGCAATCAAACATATCGACATCTCGAAGCACCGCTTCAAGAATATAGTCCGTCGTCCCGATGCCCATGAGGTAGTGCGGCTTGAGTTCTGGAAGCTCTGGCCGAAGCACATCAAGCATCTGATTCATCAGCTCGGGCGGTTCACCGACAGAAAGCCCACCGATCGCAATCCCTGGGGTATCTAAAGCAATGATGTCGCGCGCATTTTCGACGCGAAGATCCTCATACATGCCCCCTTGAATAATCGCAAAAAGCGCCTGCTTATCCTTTTTTTGATGGGCCTTAAGGCAGCGTTCTAGCCAGCGCACCGTGCGTTCAGAACTATGTTTTACATAATCATAAGACGCCGGATAAGGCGAGCATTCATCCAGCTGCATGATGATGTCCGCACCGAGGGCATTTTCGATCTCCATACAAATTTCAGGAGACAAAAAACACTTTGCGCCATTCAAGTGCGAACGAAAGGTGACCCCTTCTTCTTGAATATCTCTCAGTTTCGCCAACGAAAAAACCTGAAAGCCACCTGAGTCCGTCAAAATCGCCCCGTTCCAGTTCATGAAGCGATGCAAACCGCCTGCCTCTTCGACAATCCGATGTCCAGGTCTCTGCCAAAGATGATACGTATTGGCCAAGATAATCCCCGACCCCATGCCCGCAATTTCTTCAGGCAACATGCCCTTGACGGTCGCCTGCGTCCCCACCGGCATGAAAACGGGGGTCAAAATATCCCCGTGCGGCGTGTGCAAAATACCGGCACGCGCACCGCTTTGGCGACACACGTGCTGAAGCTCAAACCAAACCGGTTCTTGAGTTTGCTTCTCTGAATAGCGAGAAGTTTCACGCGATAAAACCGCCTCTGCCTCAGCTTGTCTCGATAAATAATGATGAATGACTTGCATCTTTTGTTCCTCTTATCTTTTTATACCCGCATCTAAAAATCTAGCGCTCAGCTTCGCTTCATCGGTATCGCATTTAAGTCTAGCGCTCAAACTCGCCCCTCAAAATTGCCGAAGCTCTTTGACCTGATCGTTGCAGAGAGCTTTAGCGCCCTTCTTTTCTTTCATCTTGGTCAAATTGTTCTGAAAAGTGCTCAATCAGTTCCACTTCGCGATAAGGGCCTTCGTGAAAATCGGGCACGGGAGAAGCCTTTTGCAAAAACATCGCATCGCCAAAGCTAAAAAAGCGATACGCTCGTTCCACCGCCTTGCGATAAATAGAAAGAATTTCATCGCGTCCAACGAGCGCAGAAACCAACATCACCAAGGTCGACTCTGGCAGATGAAAATTCGTGATCAAGCCGTCCAACACTCGAAAACTGTACCCCGGATAGATGAAGATATTCGTATCTCCACTCATCGCCGTCAGCTTCAACTCGCGGTGCGACGGGGCTTTTCCAAGAAGCTTTTCTTGTGCGAGGGCTTCGCATTTTTGTGCCGCCGTCTCGAGCACACGGCAGGCCGTCGTTCCAACTGCAATGACGCGGCGCCCCTCAGCTTTTGCGCGATTGATCGCATCCGCAACCGGCTGCGTCAAAATAAAATATTCCGAATGCATCGGATGATCTTCAATCCGCTCTTCTTTGACGGGTCGAAATGTGCCAAGCCCTACATGTAAAGTGACGTAGAGGATTTCCACCCCGCGCGCTTTGAGCTCTGAAAGCAAAGCCTCCGTAAAATGGAGCCCCGCGGTCGGGGCCGCCGCTGATCCGGGATCTTTGGCGTAAACCGTCTGATAGCGAGAAGGATCTTCAAGTTGCTCATGAATATAAGGCGGCAAAGGCATCTGCCCTAATTCATCCAGGCGTTCTTCCCATATCCCCTCGTATTCAAATCGCACATGCTTTTGGCCGTCATTCAGGTTGCCGATCACTTCCGCAAAGAAGCGCCCATCCTCGCCAAAACGCAAACGCGTTCCAGGCGTCAGCTTGCGCCCAGGCTTTGCAAGACAGGCCCATTCATCCCCTTCGATGCGACGCAAAAGCAAAAGCTCCACTAACTTTTGCATGCCTTCTTTTTGTCCAAAAAGCCTCGCTGGGATGACTTTACTATCGTTCAAAACCAACACATCGCCGGCTTTGAGTTCGCCCGTGATCTCATAAAAATGCCGGTGCCACAAATCTTTTGTTTGAGGGTTATAGCACAAAAGACGCGAATGATCTCTGTGTTTAGACGGGTGTTGAGCAATTAATGCTTCGGGCAAATCGTAATAAAAGTCTTGTTTCTTCATCGTCGCAACATCACCTTATGCGGGATTTCGGGACGGTTCCAAAGCGCCGTCTCGCTCATCGTCTTGTGGGACCTCTTTAACATCGTAATCCGCTTCAAGCTCTTCACCTTCTGTATGCACATTCACTTTAGAACCACCATCAATTTTGGACAAGATAAAGCGGTCAATCACGCGGTGTGCATAGAAGTTATGCAGCAACCAATTGAGCGAGAAAGCAAAGCAAAAATACCAGATCAAAGTCAACAGCAAGCTCAACTCAAAGGAGGGCAACAAAAAGATGAAGAGCAAGGGCAAGCCGACAAAAATCAGGCCCGTCGCCAAAAGCAGCAAAAGATTAAACGGCAAACGTGCCAAGGCGAAAATAAAAGCGTTCTTCCAGAGATTTTTATAAGGGATATCGATCGTGATCATCATCTGCCAAAGATAGATATTCGAAATGACAAGCAGCAATCCAAAGATGATTAAGATCGTGATCAAGAGCGCAGAAATAAAAGCTGGCAGCGCAATACGACTATAAAAAGAAATCGCAAACAACAGGAGAAAATGCGCCACAAAATTAATCGCTCCCGTCAACAAAGCGGGCTTCCAATTTTGCTTGAAAGTTTCCCTAAAATCCATCCACAAAAACACGTGGCGATCCCTTGCATAATTTCTGTAGGCAAAAGTCATCCCCGCATGAACGGGGCCGAGAACGTGAAGCGCCGTTCCCATACTCAAGGCGACCGCAAGGATCTGTGCAATGAGCAAAATAAAAAAGACCAGCTGTCCACGAACTTCTGCGCTCAAATCTGGTTGCAGCGTCGCCATGCGCTCCAAAAGAGCCGTGGGCTCAAACTGCGGAAAAACCTGCCACAGTAAAAAAGATGAAATAAACCAGCTCAGCACAACCACCGGCAAACTCAACAGCAAATACATCATGTTGAGCATGATCAGTTTCCAAAAGCGCCGGCCCAAGATGCTAAAAAACTGGGCAAAGGCACCTTTTTCAAGATCTTCAGGTTCAAGCCCCGGTCCTTCTTTTGTGAAATCAAATAAGCCAAACAAACCCGCCATATGGCCTCCTGCCACCTAACTCTACATTTCTGCGTTGACGCGTCTCAATCAGGCGATGTGAGGACCTCTTTTGAGGTTTTGCTCAGCTAGATGCTTTTCTTGTCATAACTCAACGAACGCCGCTTGAGCTTTTGAATCGAACAATTGAGTATAAGCGATGCGCAAAGAAAAGTCTAAAACCCTCTGAATCATTAGTTTTTAGGTGATATTCAAGGGTTCGACTCACTTTGAATCAAGTGCTTCGCTTCAGTCAGTGACGTTTCAAGCAGATCTTCTTTCAGTCCGCAAACGCCATTTCTTTGAACATAATCTCTCAAATCTTGCAAAGCCCGATAGGATAAAGCGGTATAACGCTTCTGCTTATCTTTGATCCGTTCTTCTAAGGGCGGCAAAAGTCCAAAAGTTGCCGTCATCGGCTGGTAGTCTTTGTTTTCTGTCGTCATATAGTGTTGCAATGCACCGATCATCGTCGTCTTAGGGAAACAAAGCGGCGCCTTCCCGATCAAATGGTGATGCAGATTAAGCGCTGCAACTAAGCCACTTAAGATAGCGGGCACATAGCCTTCCAGTCCGGTCAATTGTCCTGCAAAAAACAGATCTGAGCGCTGCTTCGCTGAAAAGCAGGCATTCAAGAGCCTCGGTGCACAGATGAAGCTATTTCGGTGCATCACACCGTAGCGGAAAAATTGTGCATTCTGAAGTCCAGGAATCATCGAAAAAACGGCTTTTTGTTCTGGGAAAGTGAGCCGAGTCTGAAAACCGACGAGATTCAGCATCTCTCCATTTAGATTCTCTTTTCTCAACTGAACGCAGGCGTAGGGGCGTTGACCTGTTTTAGGGTCTTTCATGCCCACGGGTTTAAGTGGGCCAAAGCGCATCGAATCTTTTCCCGTCCGCGCAATCTCTTCGATCGGCATACAACCAGAAAAAAGTTTCTTCCGTTCAAAGCCGTGCACCGGAGCTGTCTTCGCTGTGACAAGGCGCTCATAGAAAGCTTCATATTCCTCTTTGTTCATCGGGCAATTGAGGTAATCCTCTGCATCTCCGCGACCGTATCGACTCGCCTTAAAAGCGATCGTTTGATCCACGCTTTCCGCCGAAATAATCGGTGCGGCCGCATCATAAAAAGCGAGCTGTGCCTCACCAAACAAGTGCGCAAGTTCTTCCATCAACGTTTCATCGGTCAAAGGTCCTGTCGCTATCAAAGTAGGCCCGTCCGGAATCGTCTCCACCTGCGCTTCGATCAGCTCTATCCCCGCTTCGCCTCGAAGGGCCGCTGTGACCTCTTGGGAAAAGCGTTCCCGATCAACCGCAAGCGCACCGCCTGCCGGAACTTTCGTATCAAAAGCGATCGGCAACAGCTTCGATCCCAGACACAGGCCCTCTCGCTTCAAGAGGCCTGATGCTGACGCTAAGCGTTCCGCTTTGAGCGAATTACTGCACACAAGTTCTGCAAAAGTCGACAACTGATGCGCCGGAGTCTTATGAGATGGTTTCATCTCATAAAGCTTTACCTCATGCCCCAGGCGCGCCAAAGTCAAAGCAGCTTCCGAGCCCGCGAGGCCTGCACCGATGATCTTAACAACGCTCAAGCATCCACCTCACCTGATTTCGCCCATGATCTCACCGTTTGGGTCTTTTTCTCTGCTTGTGCCTGGGTGCTCGCTTTGCGCTCAGTCTTAGCAGCGGTTTTCGCGCCCGCCTTGGCGGCGGTCTTAGCACTTGTCTTAGTGCTTGTCTTAGCGGCGGCCTTCGTGGTGGCCTTCGTGGCGCCTTTCTTGCTTGAGGCACGTGATGCCGTCTTCGCTTTAGATTTGATCACCTTTGTTTTCTTGACGGCAGCCTTGAGTTCCTCCTCAGGAACACCAGACGCCTGGGCGACGACGCTATCTTGTTTTTCCGCTTGTTTTTGTTTGCGACGACCTTTGATATGGTCGACACACTCTGGATTCGAGCACTGAATCGTCACTTTGCCTTGCTGACCTCGGTATTGAGACAATTTTTCAAGATGCGAACCACAGTGCGGGCAGGGTGGTCCATCCACCGGTTCATTCCAGCTGATAAAATCACAGTTCGCATCTTTTGACTTATCACAAACATAGAAAATACGACCTCGTTTGCTCTTCATCTGAACGATTGGAGAAGCGCATTTGGGACAATGACTACCTGTATAGTTCAAAATCTGGCGCGTGTAGTGGCAGGTCGGAAAATTCTCGCACCCAATAAAGTCTCCAAAGCGACCTTCGCGGCGAATCAATTCCCCACCGCACTCTGGACATCGCTCACCAATTTTGACCGCCTCAGCCTTAAGCTCCTGAGCCGAAGCTCTGGTCTCTTCAACGCGCTCATGGAAGGGCTGATAGAAGTGATCCAACATTTCGATCCAATCCTGCTCGCCAGATTCAACCTGATCCAAAGATGCCTCCATTTTGGCGGTAAAATCCGTCGATACAATCTGCGGAAAGTGCATGGTCAAAAATCGCGTCACACGGATGCCTAAGTCCGTCGGGAAAAGGCTTCGACGATCCTTTTCAATGTAATGACGGTCCATGACCGTCTTAATCGTCGGCGCGTACGTGGAAGGTCGACCAATGCCCAACGCCTCCATGCGCTTAATCAAACTCGCCTCTGTATATCGCGGCGGCGGAATCGTGAATTTTTGCTGACCTTTGATCTCTTTCGCAGTCAGGCGCTCATGAAGATGAACCTCCGGCAGACGCTGATCCGACGAATCTGTCGCGGCCTCATCCGCATCTCCGTCGGCACGCTTGTCTTCTTCACTTCGCTTGAGATCCTTATACACGCGTAAGAATCCATCAAAAATCAAAAATTCACCCGTCGCACGGAACACATGCGTATTCGCCTCAATATCCAAGGACAAAGTGTCAATCACTGCGCTCGCCATCTGTGACGCCATGAAGCGATTCCAGATCAATTCATATAAATGCAGCTGATCTCGGTCCAAAGACGTCGCAACAGCCGAAGGTGGCAAATCGAAATGTGCCGGTCGGATTGCTTCATGCGCGTCTTGTGCCTGACTTTTGTTGCCATAAAAGCGGGGCTTAGGAGGAAGGTATTCTGAACCAAAGTGCTCAAGAATATACGCCTTAGCCGCAGCCTGAGCCTCCGCCGAAACACGCATACTGTCCGTACGAATATATGTGACAAGCGAGGTTTGCCCCTGGCCTTGGATCTCCAGACCTTCGTATAACTGCTGAGCAATTCGCATCGTTTTGCTCGAAGAAAAGTTCAAGCGTTTGCTGGCCTCTTGCTGCAAAGTAGAGGTCGTAAATGGCCCGTAGGGATTTCGCTTCTTTTCCCCGCGCCTCAAACCACTGAGCTCGAAGTCTTTTCCCTCTACCGCATCTAGAACAGCCTGAGCCTCCGCCTGTGTTTTGAGCTTTTGCGCTTTGAGCTTGCCCTCACATCTTTGACCGTAGTAATTGGCCAGCAAAGACTTCTGCTCCTCTGTGAGGAACTCAGCCGCAATCATCCAGTATTCTTCAGGCTTAAAGTTCTGTATTTCCTCTTCACGCGCCACAATAAGACTCGTCGCAACAGACTGTACGCGCCCTGCTGAAGTGCCTCGTTTCACCTTGTCCCAGAGCAAGGGGCTCAGTTCATAACCCACCAAGCGGTCCAAAATACGTCGTGCCTGCTGGGCATTAACCAAATCCATATTGATGCGGTCAGGTTGCTCAACAGCTTTGAGAATCGCAGGTTTCGTAATTTCGTTAAAGCGCACGCGGCACACAGCGTCCTCGTCAAGCTTCAAAATATTGGCCAAATGCCAACCAATCGCTTCACCCTCTCGGTCAGGGTCCGTCGCGATGATCACTGAATCAGCCTCCGCCGCATAAGCTTTGAGTTCACGAACCACTGACTCTTTGCCACGCATGGTCACATACCGCGGCTTAAAACCAGCTTTGACATTAACCCCCAAAGTTGACGGTGGCAGATCCCGCACATGCCCAATCGAGGCCGATATGCGATACGAATCACCTAAATATCTACCGATTGTCTTTGCTTTAGCTGGAGACTCTACAATTAATAATGTATATGCCATCGATTCATTCGTGCTGTCTCAGCACAGCTTCCACCCTTTATAGAAATTGGTTTGTAAACCTTTTATTTTCTAATCTAAGTGCTCAGACCCATTCTGTCAAAGCATTCTATGACAAAGACTGTGCGCCTAAGCGCGTCAAAGTATATCCACTATAACTTCGTTTGACACGTCCTTGGACTTCAAGGCGAGATAACACACGCCTCAATTCCCCCGCATCTATCTTCAAAGCCAAGCCGAGTTCTGGTGCACTCATTGCCCCCTTTTGCAGCATCAAAAGTAGCTGATCACTTGTGTTTTTCTCTTTATTCCAGGGACCAAAAAGAGTCTCTGCCATCTCGATGGTCTTGTCTTGCTCATCTTCATCACTAGATTTGTCACAACACATAAACACATTCACGCCCATCTGCTTTGCTCGTTCATAAAAAGCTTCACAAAAGCGTTCCGGAGATACATAAATCGAAACGCCGTCTTCCAAAAGTTCTAAACAACCTGCACTTTGTCTCGAAAAGATGCTCCCTGGAACGGCAAAAACATCTCTTCCCTGATCAGCTGCGTGACGCGCTGTAATCAAGGCTCCAGATTTCAAGCCCGCTTCAACGACGAGAACCATATGGCTGAGACCGCTCAAAATCCGGTTGCGCTCCACAAAACGCCAGCGTTCCGGACGATCTCCAGGCAAATACTCTGAAAGACTCAGCCCCGTTGCCTCGATCTCTTTTTTGAGTGACTGATGCTCATGAGGGTAGCAATCGGTCACGCTACATGGTAAAACAGCCACCGAACGCAGGCCTTTTTTGAGTGCTTGCTCATGAGACCTTGCATCCATACCTTTCGCCAAGCCGGACACATGTAAAACAGAGCGTGGATCCAGTCTTTGCATCAAAGCGCGAATGACTTCTTCCCCGTACAAGCTCTTATTTCGGCTCCCCACAACACAAAGCACCGCCCGCTCGTTCAAAAGCGGCTCAGGCATTTTTCCTCGAGCAAATAGCAAGATCGGCCGTTCTTTACCTACCGATCTCAAAAGCTTGGGGTAACACTCATCTCCCACTGCGATCACGCGGTCTCCCTCATCGAAGGCGCACATTAAGCGTTCAGCTTCCTTTTCAACGCTACTCAAACTCGGAAGTTTCATCTCCTGGGTCATCAAAAGCTTCGGTATTTGCTTGAGTTTTTGGGAAGCCAAGAGTTCCCCCATCAGATCTTCAAAATGTGCGCAGCAAAAGTCTTCACCTAAGGCGAGCAGGACCCCTTGAATGAGCGTTGAATTGACCTTGTTCTCCCTTTGCCACAATTTGAGTTTCAATGCATCCAATAGATTCATACGTGCTCCTCTTTGCGATAGCTCACAGCCTCATAAAGATCATCCAAATCCGCTTCTTCCTTTTGTTCTAAATCTGCTATGCTCCGTGTCAATTTCAAGAGATTGTGATAGCCTCTTACGCTCAAATGGAATCGCTCTGCAAAAGACTCAGCTTCTTTGAGCAATGTTTCACTCAAAACGCCCTCTCGTCCCAAATCTTGAGGGGTCAAAAATGCATTCCAGCACTGAGATAAACCGAGCCGTTTTTGCCTTTCTTGTGCCATAAGCCGCGCAAGATAGATCTGCTCTGGAATTTTCTCCGCTTCCACATTCTGGTAGCCCACCGTCATACTCAACTGTGTCACCTCTTGCGTCGGCATCTCATGCCATAAATGAATTCTTTCACAAAAAGGTTCCTTGAGTTTCTTCAAATACCGCTCTACTTCATGGTCCTTGCAGGTGCAAGGACGTAGGCGATCAAAGCGATGCCCGCAAGGGCAAGGATTCCCCGTAGCTAAGAAGAAAAAATGCCGATCTTTTGCGCTGTCTTGTTCCAGCTTTTCCAAATCTTTTTCTCCTAAAGCTTGCTTCTTACTCTCCGTCCAAGGCGCCCCATAAATCGAATCAAGAAACTGGCTGTAAGCTAAAATCTCCTCGCGGCTTGTGTCCATTTGTTCTTTAATTGAAAAAGCACCCAAGTCAAAAGCAGGTTTAAGCAAATCTAGCTGTCCCGGCGCGAAGTGAAAAATCTCATCGAGATATAAGATGCCACCTCGAGCCCGTTCTAAATAAGATTGTTCTGTCCTTGTGCCTCCAATCAGCTGAGCTGGCGTAACCGTGTGCGAAACCTCACAAAAAGTAGGCCAGCGTTCCAAATCTCGGCGCTCTGTTTTGGCATTTGCCCGAATCACCTCGATTTCTTTCACTTGAAGCTGCAAGAGTTTAGCCGACCTCGCAAGCATAGATTTGCCACAGCCAGGCGCACCTAAAAAAATGCTAGGATGCGCGCCTAAAAGACAAAGCGCCAAGGCCCTGATCGCTTGAGACTGTCCGTAAATCATGCGAAGATCCACATGTTCCAAGCTTCGAATTTGCTTCCTGATTTCCTCCAATATGGGCGCGCGATCTTGCATCATAGAGGCTTGCTCTGGAAAATGGCGCGCCAACGCCGGGTGGTAACTCCAATCTTGCAAGCCCAAATGCCGATCATGGAGATTCATCGAGCCTGGATTTTGCAAAACACGCAGAGCGGCGCACTCTTCAGCTAAAGGTTCAATCGCTTGGCCTGTATCTTCTGATGAGGCGCGCTCAGCTTGCAAGGGAGGCTCCTCTTTGAGCTTAGTCTCAGCAACGACTTCAACGCTCTCCATTTTCAAAAGCTGTTCCAACAAAAGTTTAAGCGTTTTCAAAGAGCTCAAAGTATAAATTCCACCTCGCCCCTGATTTTCTGTAAAAGCAGGTCTTGCTGTCTGCATTTCCTCAAAACTCTTGGGATGTCCATTTAAGTCTGTTTCAAAAGGCCCAACACACAAAGCCGAACTTGCCTCGCCGAGGGAATCCGCACGGATCCAATTAGGCAGGAGCACTTTAATCTCGCGCCGTGCCATTTCTCTCCAAAAATCCCAGTAGCGCGCATCCCAATCCATCCGAACCCGCGACTGTAAATCCAATTCACCCAAAGCAAAAAGCGCATCTATTCTGGGGACTTGTCCCGAAGCCATCAGGATACCCACAGCGATGGGCAAATCGTATTCGCTGCCTCTCTTTCGCAAAGACGCAGGGCTGAGGCTCACAACAATGTGCTGCCGAGGCAAGATAAATCCCGCCGACTCCAAAGCAGCTCTGATGCGTCCTCGACTTTCGCGTACGCTCGCATCGCAAAGTCCCAACAAATCGAATCGAGGCAAACCACGATAAAGCTTCACATCTACTTGCACCGGGCGAAGTCCTTCTTTGTTCCGCGCCAAGGTAAATATCGTCACAGGCACTTGATCCATATAAGCCCCCTCAACATCTCATCCAAATATCTTTGTAAAACACAGCCATGCGCAGGTCGTATATCTCAGTCTATAAGGGCTTTTTTCGCATGCTTTATCGCATTTTTCTGCGGATCCTTTTTTGCGATAAAGTCACGCATCGCGGTCATTCTCTAGAGGAAAAAGTTTCATTCGAGAAAAGAGATCTTAAAAGAGATCCTATAGGGTTGGCGGAGACGTTGATTCGGCAGAATTTATCTTTTCATTCACCAGCATTCAGGCGTAAAATGAGCTTTCGTGCTATGCTAGCAGGCGAATTAAAGTCAAACTGCTGTACGGCATCTCTTTCTGATGCACGCATCACTTTGATCAAAACTCGCCCCAAGGCGTAACCCAATACCAAAACGACATAGAGGAGAACTCTCATGAAGCTGGGAATTGTCGGATTGCCCAACGTAGGCAAAAGCACCCTTTTTAATGCCATGTGCCACGCAGGCGCAGATGTAGCGAACTATCCTTTTTGTACGATCGATCCCAACGTCGGTGTCGTTCAGGTCCCCGATGCGCGACTTCAGCCTCTGGTCGATTTATATCAAGCAGAAAAGTGCACGCCGACCGTCGTTGAATTTGTTGATATTGCAGGGCTTGTGGCGGGCGCAAGTCACGGCGAAGGACTCGGCAACCAATTTCTCGCGAACATTCGTGAAACAGATGCCATTTTGCAGGTCGTTCGCTGCTTTCATGACGAAGATGTCATCCATGTCGCCGGCTCACCCAACCCCGCCCGTGATATTGAAACGATTAACACCGAGCTCATCTTAGCGGATATCGAATACATCAAACGTCGCCAGGAGAAATTGCAAAAGCTCGCCAAATCCGGCGACAAAAGCGCCAAAGCTGAACTCAGCTTCTTGGAAGGTTTAGAAGCGCATTTGAACGAAGGCAAAACCGCTCGCACCTATCCAATTCAATCAGAGGAAGAGACCGGCTTCTTACAACAGCTTGGGCTTTTATCAGCCAAGCCAATTCTATATGTTGCCAATATTTCTGAAGACCAAATCGGACATGAATCCGATGACCCTGATATTCTTGCCGTCAAAGCAGAAGCCGATCGGGAGCACGCCGGTCTTGTCCCCGTCTCTGCTCGCATCGAAGCGGAACTCAATGAGATGAGCCCCGAGGAACAAAAAGACTTCTTAGAGGCTTTGGGGCTTGAAGAGTCCGGGCTCGACCGGATTATCAAAGAAAGTTATGCCCTGCTCGGTCTCATGAGCTATCTGACAGCTGGTCCGAAAGAAGTGCGCGCTTGGACCATTCCCATCGGCACCAAAGCGCCGCAGGCCGCAGGCAAAATCCATTCCGATTTTGAACGAGGCTTCATCCGCGCTGAAATTGTCAATTACGATGATCTCATTCGACTAGGCAGCATGGCTAAAGTCAAAGAAGCAGGACTCTTGCGCTCTGAAGGCAAAGACTATGTGATGCAAGACGGCGACGTCGTGCTCTTCCGCTTCAACGTCTGACTTCGTTCAGAATCTGAAGTCGGGCTCCATCAACTTCGCAAAGCTTCATCCATACGCTTCAATGCAAACGACTTATCGCCGCAAGCAGCTCAACCTTTTCTTCATCTAAGCAATCAAACAAAAAACAAAAAGGAGAAGTCGAAGCTTCTCCTTTTTGTTTTGATCTTTGTAGTCTCGTCTACAGACGAAATCCCTTTGTTTAAGCTCTGCATCTCCAGAGCGTTTTTTGATCAGAGCAGCGTTTCGCTGTGCCGCATTTTTCTGCGTTCTGAAACAAGCTGCGCCGATCCCAAGCGCCTTACATCGCCTGGCGACGACGAATGGCCTCCATTTCTTGGCGCTCACGAACGCGGTCAGACGCTTTAACGTAACGCACAATCTTCGGTGTTAACACAAAAGTCGCAGCTGCAATCTTATTAATGCTCGCATCCAAGGCATTGCAAAAGCCGTTCAAATAGCAAATGAATTGGTTGGCCAAATTGGCTTCAACACCGCTCATCGTGCAAATCACCGAGTCGTTATGCTTAATCGCCGCGCAGATCTCTTTGATATCTTCAAAGTTGCTCAACTGGACTTCATACATCGCATAGGTGCTATGCTCCACGTACACGTCACGATCCACATCCATCACCAAACGCCCCGGCTGTTCCACACGATCCATTTTTTTCCCTCCAAAACGACCTCTCGTCGATATTTCTTCAACTTGTTCTTGCACGCGGTCTCTAAGCTTCTGACCGATTCTGTACAAACGTTCGCCCCTTTGAGCCGACGCATCAATTTGAGCTGAGGCGTCCGCTTCAGACAAATCGTATTCATCCATGTCGTCTGCGCTCTCTTCAGCGCTGAGCAGAACATCACTTTGCTCCAAGTCCGGCTCCGACACAACATAAGTTTCCGAATCTTCTTCGTAATCGTCAATCGCCATTCCGTAAGCGTCTAAATGATTTAAGTCCTCATCATCCAACTCGGAATCCAAATCATAATCCTCTTCATAATATTCATCATCATAGGAATTCATAAAACGATCTTGCAATTTATTCAAGAACGAAAACATAGGGCCGTCTCCCTCAAACTCGTGAAATGCTCAACTATTTTATGAATAGAGCCGAGCTGACTCAATCCCGCAAAGACCTGATTTTTGCTGATGTAAACGCCTTGTAAAGCACCTGCTTGTCATTTTCTTGTTATATTTCTTCTTTGTAACATTCTTTATTGCATCCCTTATTCATCCTTGCACAGTTTTATTCATCTTATGAATTTTTATTCACTCTATGAATATTATTCGCTTTTGAATATTCATTAAATATATTAAGCTTTACACCCTCCCCTACTTTGTAAAAAGCGATAAAAAAGCGGCCTCTCTCGAAGCCGCTCAAACGTACAACAAATATTCAAATTAAAGTTTTACTGAAAAAAAGCTCGTCCGATTCT
>JAEWGS010000025.1 GCA_023388205.1 Bacillota bacterium | reverse complement strand
CAAAAAACTTATCTCCATATCATCAAAGAGCTTGAAAATAAAGATGTGGATTTGGTGATGCGTTCATTATCGAGTTTGAATTAACGATAAAAAGCTTACGCTGATGAAGGGTGATGAGGCGGTCGAGAGAGGAGAAGAAAGAGCCGATTTTGGTTTGTTCGGATAGATTTGGAATGAGCAAAATTTCTTTATACAAATCTTCCCACACAATATTTTTTCTACATACACTTGCCCCTTCAGTAGAAGCCTTTGTGAAAAAAGCTTTTGTTTTATCCATTTTTATCCATGTATGCATAAATAAAGGATCACAAGCAATAAGTTCATACACCTTATATGCTGGTGATACTATGCCATGGTCAAAACGCAAGTTTACATTACAATTTCCTAGATGAAGATTTTGTGCAGATAAAATCAAATCATGTTTTTTTATCTTGATATAACCGATATTTGACTGTCCTCTAAAATGACTGAATAATTCAGAATTAAGATATATTCCATCTATAGCGCATGATAGTAATATGTCTTCGTTCTCTATGGTTGTTTTTATTCTTGTTTCATTTAATAGCTCCCCCAACTTCCGCTGTTCCCAAGCATAAGGATCATAAGCCCGCACAGCCAAGACCATAATATCTCTAAGTAATGGCGCGGGAATATGAAAGCTTTCTGAGCAGGTTAGCGCAACGATCGCGAAAATAAAGGTTGGAAGCATGTGCATCAGCATAAAGGAGGAACGCATATGTTTAAGGTGAAAAAAGGGACGATTAAAGCAAAAGGACTTGCTATTCACAATCCTAATTTTAAGGGGGGTCGAATTCGACTCCTTATCGCCTCAAAGATACAATGCTTTTCCACCTCCGCTACGCCCAAGAATGGGTCAATTACAGCTTTTCTCTAACCATCATCAGCGTATATCCGAGCAAATTTTCCCCTTTCCATTTGCTCTTATCGTAGCGATTGGGGTCTTGCATCGATAATCCCACGCCCCAAATCAAATCTTTAACGGAACATTCCACAAGTGTTGCCCTGCCAGTGGCTTTTAACTTCTCTTTTAGAGACTCATTTTGTGAGAATTTTGCCCAAAGCCCTTCATAAACAACAATTTGCCTCATGCCATTCCAAATATGATCATCATAGTTTGACACTTGTCTACCCAGAGCCTTAATTTCAGATGGATCATCAGTAGCAAGAATTTTCTGGACGATCTCATCATCATGAAAACAAATGGCCTTGCGATACATCATAAATTGCTCGATAGAAGTAAAACGCTTACCTCCAATCTCAAAAGGCGATAAATACCAATTACTCAAAAAGTCATTTTCTTCATCAGGGTTATGAAAGCAAATCATATTCATCTGTCTTCTCCGACTTTTCTCACGGCTAATTCCAACTCAAGATCATGCAACCCGGGATAGGCTTTTTTTAGAAAATTAATGGGAACTTTGTTGATCAGCTCGCAGCTAGGCACATTGTAGTACCACTGATAATAAGCATAAAATTCGCCAATCCAATCAGGTAAAAAACCCTCAAGCGCCTCTCCAGACTTCAAAGAATAGTTTTCTGTTTCAATAAAATAGTCCCAAAGTTCTTTGGAATCCATCGTTATGACATAAGCTTTTGCTTCGTCTATGTTTTTTCTCGTTTTACTTTGCATATAGGTTTCGATAAAGTCTTCGGTATCTTTGTTCGGGAAATTTTGGGCAACAAAGTCAAAAAGCTTCCCTTGATTTTCAACCACATCATTCAAATAATCTTTCGGATACGCACGCATCATCTTCACTCCGTAAAAAGCGTACTAAATACTTTGGTGACACGATTTCGATCAGAATCAACCAGTTCTCTCATCTTTTGTCTCGCTGTAATGTCACGTAAATTATATTTTTCATTGAATTCAGCATAAGACACTTCGATCAATTCATTTTCTATTTCCTGTAATTTTGAAAAAGCCATCTCTGACTTAATGCAATACTGGATCCCTAAGCCCCCTAAAGAAAGTAATTCTTCAAGAATATCTATATCGATATTATCTCTTACAAATTCCTTGGCAATATAAAAATATGATGCGTTTGCTCTCCAACCTTTGATCACATCATAAGGCTCGGTATCGATACCATATTGATCAATAAATTTTTTAGAAAGCATTCGATATCGCTTGGAATCTGCTGCGTCTCTATGTTTCATCAGTTCTGCTAACCAAGCCAAAACGCCTTCATTTTGAAAATCCAATATTTTCAGCCCATTCGTATCAAGTTGATACTTGTGTACCCAACCATTTTCTTCATTCGGTCTACAAACGGCCCATTCTTTGGCAAGGTCAATGCTTTCGCTTAAGTAAAGCCCTTTGCCATAATCGTGTTTTTCTTCTCCTCGTCCATATGTCGGGACGACTATTTTGTCAGGAGTTCCGTGAAATAAGATTAATTTGTTCATCTTTTGTATTTCTCCTAAACAAACATCTTTTCAAGCATCGATTTTTTGATATTTTTCAGCTTTTCAAGCTTACGCTGATGAAGGGTGATGAGGCGGTCGAGGTAATTAAAATACCTTCCAAGTACTTGTTGCTCAGATAATTCTGGAAGTGGAACTTCAATATTCATCACACCATTCTTTGAAATGTTATATCTTGAAATTCCTTGAGCTAGATAGATTATTTTCTTTCTGACTGCTTCTGATCTAAGCATATAAGCCATATAATGTGGATCAATATTCTCGATCGGGCGATAACCGAAACAAAAACTGTTTAGGTAAGTATTCTCTGCGTTTTCAAGCCATACAGAGGACATTCCAACTTCTTCAGGTGTTTCTGATGAGGTCGTGAAGAATACATCACCGTACTGTACAGCATTTTGGCTTTTGTCAAGTTCTAGTGAATCTGTTTTTAAGGGGTCTGATACAGGATTCATGAATACATTCATATAAGTTACAAATCTTGCTTTGCCATGTCCAAAATCATCTTTTGTTTTTCCTGACAATCCAGTAAATGTAGAACCCATACTACCCAACTTCCGCTGTTCCCAAGCGTCAGTAAATCCGGCGAATCGAATAGCTGGTTTTTTACTTTTTTCTGCCATTTGATTCACCTCCAAGCAAGTTTTTGAACTCGTTCAAGCCGAGCATATCGAATTCACTCCCCACGAGCTCATCAATCATCGAGATCAGTTCTTGTTCCGTATCTTCAATTTCCTTTTCTAATTCAGCGAACGTTGTTTCATATTTTTTAGAGAGCGCTTCAAGCTTAGAAACTAAGTCAGAAATAATCCTTTCAGGAAGCAACATCAAACTTCGCATCAGAGGACGAATCCACTTTTCCTGAAGAAGCTCGTGAACCTGTTGATCAGTCAAACTTTCGATCGTCTCTTTTGTCTTTTGCTCCAAAAGAGCACTTTTCGACTTGATTGTAGCTTTTAGAGCCTTTTCCTCATCATTCAGCGAGGGAATATTTTGGATTTTTTTCTTCGTATCAGCATCGATATCTTGACTCTTGAGCGCTTTTTTCACTTCAGCAAAAACCCAGCTGTCCTCATGGACGAAGTCATATTCTTTTTCTTCCTCGCTCAAGGTACTCAGAATATCTTCATACTCAGAAACAATCTCAGCCAGCCGATTTTCTTGATCTTTGATCGCCTGTTTTTCAGAAGCAAGCAAGGCATTTTGCACAAGTTCAAAAGGAATCACACGGCCTTTCCAGCCCTCCTGAACCTCCTGCTCATAACTTCCTTTCTTTTTCATGACCAAATTAGGATCGACAAGCTTAGTTGCACCAAAACCCTCGGTCTGAATCATTTCCAAATCGATAGCGATATGCGCCCAATCATCATCAAGCAATTGATAAGCCTCATATGGATCAACAAGAGGGATATCTTGCAATCTCGCAAAAATGTTTTCAGATAAAACTTCCTCGGCCTTCGACAGATTAAGCGTCTCCATTTTTGAAATCAATTCGGCATTCAAATAATCTTCAAAATGATCAAAAGCCTTTTGGAAATTCTTTTCAAACGCCTGAACATCAGGGTGTTCTTGAACGGCTTTTTTAATATCCGAAGGGGTCAGCCTAAAATAGTCACCAGCGGTTTTTCCTAAAATGGATGCCTTGAGTGTGGGGAAAGCCTTCCAGTATTCCTCTAAATCATTAATTTCCGAAAGCGGCACACCCCCAAACATCGAAGCGTAAATATCCCAAGATTCAGCCTTTTCAGAAGAATCAACATATCTAGGGATATTGAGGTTGTAATCATTTTCCCGAATCTCATCGCGGCTAACGACACGAGAAAATTGATCGATACTGGCTCTAGACCGAAACACATCGACGATTTTTTTGATATCCGAAGCCCTTAACTTATTATTTTTCCCTTCCTTAACAAACCCTTTTGAAGCGTCAATAATTAGAACATCCGTATGACTTCTTTTTTGCTTCAACACCATAATGATCGTCGGAATCCCCGTACCATAAAAGATATTAGCAGGCAGTCCAATGATGGCGTCGATTTTATTCTTCTCAATTAAATTCTTACGAATTTCACCCTCTTCACCTCCGCGGAAAAGCACCCCGTGAGGGAGAACAATATTCATAATTCCGTCGGGCTTAACATGATATAAGTCATGCAATAAAAATGCATAATCTGCCTTGCCCTTGGGAGCAAGTCCATATCCTGAATAACGAGGATCAGATTCCTTATCCTCAGGATTCCACGCCTGAGAATAGGGCGGATTCGAAACGACCGCATCGACATAAAGCGGGGCATAAGTTCCAATCGGATCATTCTCATCGAAGAAAGGCCAGTCTTCTTCTAACGTATCGCCATTTCTCGTAACGATATTGTCCGCTTCGATTCCGCGCATAATTAAATTCATGCGCGTCAGGTTGTAGGTGTTTTGCTTCAGCTCTTGAGCATAATATTTGATTCTGTGGCTATCTTTGATGTGTTTAGATGCACTCTTGCCGATGTTGATTAAGAGAGATCCTGAACCGCTCGTCGAATCAAAAATTTCGATTTGAGATCGGTCTTTGAGATGTTCTGCGACAATTTCGGACATGAGCAGAGACACTTCGTGCGGCGTGTAGAATTCGCCAGCTTTTTTCCCCGCATTGGCTGCAAATTTTTCAATCAAGTACTCGTAGATAAAGCCCAGCACGTCATAGCCCTGCTTGCCGTCCATGGGGATATCTTTGATCAGGTAGATGAGATCACGGATGGATTTGGACTGCGAAGCGGCACTGTCACCTAATTTGCTTAAGCCTGTCTGCAAGGTGTCAAAAATCCCATCGAAAACTTTTTTGTGGGTCGGGTTGATTAAGCGGCTAAATGCAGAAAGAGCGTCATGAACATTTTGCACGCTGAAATCACTCCCCATGCTCAGCCAAGAGGAGAATAAATTTTCATAGGGGATAAAGTATCCTATGTTTTTCTGTACGCTTGTGACTGTTTCTGTATCCGCTTCTTTTAACTCGGGAAGATATTCATCCGTCCAATCGTTTGCCTTTAGATACTTGACTTCCTTCTCAGAAAGGAATTTATAAAATATGAAGCCCAAAATATAATCTTTGTATTCGTTGGCTTCGATTTTGGAACGCATTTTATTGGCAGATTCCCAAATTTTTGCAGCGAGTTGTTGCTTGTTCATCTAAAAATCTCTCCATCGTCGGTGTCTATCTTGCATCTGAATAACATTATAGTGCGCTGACGCTGTGGCACGATGTTTTTCTCGAAGATGCCCGCAAAAGGGTTCGCAGCCCGAAAAAGCTCCGATGCCCGCAAAAGGGTTCGCAAAAGGGTCCGCAAAATTTAGAACGCTAGGCAAAGGCTTTATTCTTCAGACGCGGGCGCAAGGGGCGAGGGAAGACGCTGGCGCAGGGGGCGAGAGAAGACGCTTTTGAACATTTTATAAAGCTTTTGCAAAAAGCCTCCGAGAGGCGCAATTGAGCGCTTATTAGACGCTGCAGGATTCTTGATAGAGGGCGGCTGAATTGCTAAAGTTAAGAGAGTTTTATTAAGAAGAGTTTACGCAGTTATTTCAGACCTTGTGCTGCGCATGAGGGGCCTGAAGAGAGAAAAATGACAAGCAATACTCACAGTGAAATAAAACAAGTCAGAGATATTAAGAGGTCTGTATGCGCTTGAATAATCTATTGAATCGTCTGAGAATGCGGGGCATCGTCTTTGCTATTGTTTTGATCTTGATCATCATTGCAGCGGCGGTAGCACTTTTGTTGCGCTTTGGACGATTGGGTGGTGCGACGCCAGAGTCTGCTTTGAGACAGATGAATGCGAGCTTCGCGAAGGGCAGCTTGACCGAATTGTATCAGGCGATGAGCGAAGAAGATGCGACGCATTTGCGCGATGATCTGAAAGATTTGAGCCCGGATCTCATCGGACTTTTCATGAAGACGGTCCGCTTTGAAACAGAGGGAACGCCCGAAGTGTCAGATGGTGTCCATCGTTACAACACGAAGTTGCACTATATGGATCCGAAAGTTTTTTCAGTCAATGTGCTGACCCGACTGGAAGCTTTGATGACCGAGCCTAACCCAAGTCAAGATTTCCTCAAAGAGGGCCGTCAAAGCATTGAAAAAGATATCCTGCAGCTGGCAAAAGAAACGAGCAATCTCGTGACTGAAGAAGGGGATATTCGCATTCAAGAGCGTGCGGAAGGCGGAAGTTTCCAAGTGATTGGCAATAGTTCTTCTGTGCTGAATGTGATGACACAAGCGAAGAAAGCCGCGGAAAATAGCGCGGGCTGGAACCAATACTTTGCATCGGTCCTTGAGCCGGAGCTGACCTTGCCCACGGTGAGCGGGGGGCTGAATGCGATCACGCAAACAAGTGCTGCGACGACGCAAAAACCTGAAGCGACGAGTGATCCGAAAACAAGTGCGACGACAAGCCGGGAGAATTCTGGAAACGCGAATCGTGGTCAGGGCAATCGTGCCGGGGACGCGGGTGAGGCCGGCAACACGGGCAACGCGGGTGCGGATGCAGGTGCGAACGCCAACTCGAATGCGGGCAACGCGGGCAACGCGGGTGCGGATGCAGGTGCGAACGCCAACTTGAATGCGGGCAGCGCGGATCAAGACGGCGGGAACAGCGTTTCGGGCGGCGATGCGAACGAAGCGGGTGATGCGGATGAAAATACCGGCAATGCTGGAGCTGGACAATCTGGCAATGCGGGCAACAACGGCACAGCCGGAAACATTGTGCTTGAGCGCTCCGAGGTGTATGACAACAGCGATGTGATTCCGGGCGGTTATTGGCGGATGAATATCGGGGATGACCTGCTCGAGATCGCCGAGCAAGTCTATGCGGACTATCCAGAGCCGGAGCTTTATGTGTACAGCATTATTGAGGCAAATGGTCTGCAAGATGTGGACGGGGTCTTTTATCTCGCACCGGGTACGACACTTTATATGCCTTTCGTCGCGGAGTAAATCTGAGGGCTTAGTCCTTCGACTTGTTCCTCAATTCGATTTGTTCCTCAAAATGAAGCCAAGCGAGATGGATAGAGGCTGAAATGAAGATCGACCTTTGGATTCAAAAAATAATTGAAAATCCGGAGCTCCTTGAGGGGTTTCGGATTTTTCCTTATCGGCAAGAGGATGCAGAAGCTTTGCTGAGTTTTTTCAAAGAAAAAGCGGTGCAAAAACTTTATGTCCCTGGACCTGAAATGCCGCCCATCCAATCGCTTTCGGAGTTGGAAAGCTTGCTAGCGGAGTGGAACTCTGGAACGGCGAGGTTATTTACGGTTTGGGATGAAACAGGGCTCGTGATGCTCCTTAACACCGATGAAATCGACCTTGGAGCGCGCAGCTGTGAAATCGGTTACGCGTTGATTGATCCCAAGCGTCGCGGTCAAGGATTGGGGACGCGTGTGCTGCAGGCTTGGATTGAACGGCTTTTTGACGCTGGGAAGATGGATAGCCTATGGGCGCGCTGTATAGAAGGAAACGAAGCCTCGATCGCTTTGCTCAAGGCCTTAGGCTTTGAACAGGTGGGTTGCCTCCGAAAGTTGCTGTGTCGTGAAGGCCAAAAGTTGGATCTCTATCTGTTTCAGCGCTTTGCCCAAAAATAGCCTGTATTTTCCCTTAGCTGTGTTAGCATTTATACAAGAGTGCCACAGAGGGAGTTGGATGGGGATGGAAAAATTACGTGGAAACCTTTTGTTTGGGCAATCGGGTGGACCGACTTCGGTGATCAATGCGAGTGCGGCGGGCGTCTTTTTGGAAGCTTTGGCGCACCCAGATCTCATTCCGCGTGTTTACGGAATGGGGCACGGGATCGCTGGATTGCTCCAAGGAGAGATTTATGACATCACGCAGGAAGATCCGGAGGAATTGGAACATTTGAAGTCCATGCCGTCTTCGGCGCTGGGATCTTGCCGCTACAAATTGGCGAATTGGCTTGAGGACGATCGGGATTATCAGAAGATTCTTGAGCTTTTGCGCCGCCTTGATATTCGCTATTTCTTTTACAACGGTGGCAACGATTCGATGGACACCTGTCAGAAAATTTCCGCTTTTTTGCAAAAAAATGATTACCCTTGCCGTGTGGTGGGGATTCCCAAAACGATCGATAACGACTTGTTTGGAACAGATCATTGTCCGGGCTACGCTTCGGCGGCGCGCTATGTGGCGACCACTTTTATGGAAGTGACACAAGATGCGCGCGTGTATGACACCGGCATGATTTGTGTGGTTGAAGTCATGGGGCGTCATGCGGGGTGGTTGGTTGCTGCGTCTGCCTTAGCTACAGCCAAAGGTTCAGGCCCTGATTTGATTTACGTGCCGGAGCGTCCATTTGACCTTGCGCGGTTCAAAGAAGATGTCAGAGCTGTATATGAGCGTTCAGGCAAAGTGATGATCGCGGTGAGTGAAGGCGTGAAAACGCAAGATGGTAAATATATTCCTGAACTCGTCAGCGAGGTGAGCCAAGATGCTTTTGGGCACAAGCAGTTGGGCGGCTCAGCACAGGTGCTTGCCAATTATCTTAAGCGAGAAATGGGCTGCAAAGTGCGTGGCATTGAGTTGTCTTTGATGCAGCGTGCGGCTTCGCATTTGGCCTCGGCCGTGGATGTGGAAGAAGCGGCTGGAGCGGGTGCTTTTGGCGTACAGCAGGCGATCCAGGGCCATACGGATTTTATGGTGACGCTCGAGCGCATTTCGAGCCGTCCTTACACTGCGAATTACGGTCGTCTGCCTTTGATTCAAGTGGCGAATGCGGAGCGACTTTTGCCGAATGATTGGGTGAATGAAGCGGGAAATTTCGTTACGGAGGCTTTTTTAGATTACGCCTTTCCATTGATTGGACGGGCGCATGAAATTGAGCTCGAAGACGG
Organism: Bacillota bacterium; assembly: GCA_023388205.1. GTDB lineage: Bacteria > Bacillota > Clostridia > Saccharofermentanales > Fastidiosipilaceae > JAEWGS01. Next base: position 48,720 of record JAEWGS010000025.1, on the reverse strand, counting down.
CTTGCCGGTTTATGCGAAGTTGAAAAAAATTTTGGTGAAGCCTTCATCGGATGAAGGACACGACGCATCGGATCAAAACTAAAGCGTGAAAATAAGCTAAAAAATAAAAAGAAAAACAGGTCATTTTTGAAGGCCTCTTTGGGTGATTGTGCAGGGCGAAGTCGCATTTATGACTTTCTGATTTGGCGAGCTTGTCCCTTGAGAGGCTTGGCGTCGCTTTGATAAAATACTTAGATATTTTTATCATCAATAGCCTAGCGAGGCGAAGGAGAGCGAAGATGGATGATTCATTGAGCGCAAAACGAGCAGTTGATGGACTTTGTCCTTCGCGGGTTTTGGTGGATCGCACACAAATTCAGGAGATGTGCGAGCGCCTTGGCCGACAGATCACGGAAGATTACAAGGGTGAGGATATTTTGCTCGTGGGCGTGCTCAAGGGAGCGTTCGTCTTTATGTCTGACCTGATGCGGTATATCGATTTGCCCTTGGAGACGGAATTCATAGCGACTTCAAGCTACGGGTCGGGGACGAGCACTTCGGGTGTCGTTCGGATCTTAAAGGATATTGAGCAGGATATTTCGGGCCGCAATGTGATTTTGGTTGAAGATATCATTGATACGGGACTGACGTTGAATAAGCTGATCGAACTTTTGTCGACTCGAAATCCTAAGAGCATTCGTATTTGCACGGCCTTTGATAAGCCCTCACGCCGTCAGGTCGAAATGCATGTGGATTACAAAGGCATCTCGATTCCGGATGAATTTATTGTGGGCTACGGTCTGGACTACGCAGGTTTCTATCGTCAGCTGCCTGAAGTGTACGTGATGCGCGATGCGACTTTGGAGAGGGCGGAAGAAAGCTGAGTCATCAATGGGCTTGGTTGATGGCGCTGATAGACGAGATCGGCTGCTTCGGTTCGCATGGATGCCCAAGCGTTTGGGCGCGTGCGGATGAATCTTTATAAAACGAGAGAAGAATTAGATACGGAGGAAGTTTCACATTCATGAAATTCCCGAATGGTAAAGAAACGAAGAAAGGTAGACGTCCACGTTTTGGAGGTCTGCTTTTTTATGTGATTGCCGCTTTGATTATCGTGATTGCAGCGACTTATTTGAGTGGCATCGGTGGGCGCAAAGACTTGACCTTGTCTCAAATTATTGAGTCTGTAGAAGACGGCAAGGTTCAAGAAGCGAAGTTCAGCGGCAATGTGCTTGAGTTGACGCTCAAAGAGCGGGAGGCAAGCGGGCCGATTCGTGTCAAAAAAACCGTTTCACCGTATTGGATGGGACGCATGCTCGAAGTCTTCCGCAATTCCGATGTGAAGTTTGATTATGCGGAAAACTTGAATTACGGAGCGATCTTAAATGGGCTGACCTTGCTGATCATGTTTGGCTCAATGGCTTTTTTCATTTGGATGTTTGTGGGGCATCAGGGGGGCGAAGGCCGCCAGGCGATGAACTTTGGGCGATCAAAGGCCCGAATGCATGATCCGTCCAAGAACAAAGTCACCTTTGACGACGTCGCGGGCGCTGATGAAGAAAAAGCAGAGCTACAAGAAGTGGTCGATTTCCTCAAAAACCCACAGAAATATCACGATGTGGGCGCGAAGATTCCGCGAGGCATTCTCCTCGTCGGGCCTCCTGGCACGGGTAAAACGCTGTTGGCGCGAGCGGTGGCTGGCGAAGCGGGTGTGCCCTTCTACACGATCTCTGGTTCTGACTTTGTGGAAATGTTTGTCGGCGTGGGTGCGAGCCGCGTGCGCGACCTTTTTAATGAGGCGAAAAAGAACGCACCTTCGATTATTTTCATCGACGAGATTGATGCGGTGGGCCGTCAGCGCGGCACCGGTCTTGGAGGCGGCCACGACGAACGCGAGCAGACGCTGAATCAGCTGCTGGTTGAGATGGATGGTTTTGGCCCGAATCTTGAAGCGATCGTGATGGCGGCGACCAACCGTCCTGATATTTTGGATCCGGCGCTTTTGCGTCCGGGGCGTTTTGACCGCCGTGTGACGGTCAATCCGCCGGATATGGTGGGGCGCGAGGCGATTCTCAAAGTGCACGCGCGCAATAAACCGATTGAATCACGTGTGGATTTCAAAGAAGTCGCGCGCATGACGCCTGGCTTTACGGGTGCGGATTTGTCCAACCTTTTGAATGAAGCGGCCTTGGCGGCGGCGAGAGCGGGGCGCAAGACCGTGCTTTATACGGATATTGCGGATTCCGTGTTCAAAGTGATGGTAGGTCCTGAAAAAAAGAGCCACGTGATTTCAGACAAGGAACGTCGCTTGACGGCTTATCACGAGGCGGGGCACGCGATCGTTTTACGCAGCGTTTCAGAGACGCAGCGTGTCGAGCGTGTGACAATTATTCCCGCGGGTAGTGCGGGTGGTTACACGGCTTATAAGCCGCATGAGGATTTGAGTTTTCATACGGTGGGACACCTTTTACAGGATGTCAAAGTGGCCTTGGGTGGACGTGCCGCAGAAGAAGTGGTGCTCGGTGAGATCTCCACAGGGGCAAGCGGCGACTTGCAGCATGTGGACCAGGTGGTGCGCGGTATGGTGACGCGCTACGGTATGAGCGAGAAGCTGAAGAACATGGTCTTTGAATCGGGCGATGAGCGCCAGGTTTTCTTAGGTCGTGACTACGGGCATACGCACGCTTATTCCCAGGAGACTTTGGAAACCATCGATGGCGAAGTGAAGCGCATGATTCAAGAAAGCTACGACGAAGTTTTGCGGATTTTGCGCGACAAAATCAAAACTTTGCATACGGTTGCTGAACTTTTGTTGAAAAAAGAGCGCATTGAAGGTGCTGAGTTCGAGCGGATTTATCAAGAAACGACAACCCCTGAGCAGCGTGCCAATGACGCTGAGAACCCAGGTCGAAACGATGTCTTTTTGGCTGAACTCGGCCGTGAGACAGAGCAGAAGATTGAAGCTGAAGTCAAGACGGATTCCGAGTTGCCTGGCGCATCGTCTGACGCTGATGACGCGCTTGAAGATGAGGCCAAGGTTAAGGTTGAAGAAGTCAAAGAGCCTGTGATTCTTGCGCCAGGAGCGGAGACGCATCGCACGGATGAGGATCAATGAGACGAGCTGTGAGTCGCGCCAATTCAGTACAGCGAGGGGCGCTTGCTAGATGAAGCCCATGCAGCTCAACATGCAGCTCAATTTGAATCGAAGCGAAAGGAAGTGGTGTTTTCGAACGTCACTTCTTTTTTTTGTGTGTACGTGTGTATGGATGAACTGGGAGCATCGGAAGCTTCCTGGATCTTGTTATAGTCAAAGTGCACAAGATCAACAAAGTTGACTTGTCGATTTTAGAGAAAAGGATCGCGCTCACCTCAAAAACTTGTGATCTTATCTTGAGAAGAAAAGAGGGCTTTGATATAAATGGCCCAATTGAAAACGTTTTCAGAGCATAGAATTTTATGAAGAATGACTGCTCTGAATGAAGACATGGGTCAAACAGAAGGAGGATCCAAGGTGTTGAAGAAATGGATGGCTGCCGTGATGGCAGGTGCGATGGCTTTAGGTCTCGCAAGTATGGTTCCGACGCAAGTCAAGGCAGCGGAAGGTGAAGTGTATTATCTCAACTTCAAACCCGAAGCGGATGAAGCTTGGCAAAATTTGGCAAAAGCGTATACCGAAGAAACTGGCGTGAAGGTGACGGTCGTCACGGCCGCTTCGAACCAGTATGAGCAGACCTTGCTCAGCGAAATCAGCAAGGATCGCCCTCCGACACTGTTCCATGTGAACGGTCCGATCGGCTTGGAAAACTGGGCGGATTATTGCAAGGACCTCAAGGAGACGGATCTTTACAAAGAACTCATCTCCGAAGACTACGCCTTGAAGCAGGGCGATGAAGTCAAAGCGGTCGCGATGGCTGTGGAGTCTTATGGTCTGATCGTGAACAAAACGCTGTTGAAACAAGCGGGCTACGAAGTTGGCGATATCAAATCATTTGAAGATTTGAAGAAAGTTGCTGAAGACATCACCAAACGCAAAGATGAATTGGGCTTCGCAGCCTTTAGCTCTGCGGGTATGGACGGATCTTCGAACTGGCGTTTCCAGACACATTTGGCGAATTTGCCGGTGTATTTCGAATACAAGGATGACCAAGTTTCGAGCAAGACAGAAATTAAGGGCACCTATCTGCCCCAGTACAAAGCGATGCTCGACTTGTATTTCAATAACTCCACGGTGGAGCCGAAGCTCTTGGCCAGCAAGACCGGTGATGACAGCCGCAATGAATTCTTGGCGAAAGAAGCGGTTTTCTTCCAGAATGGTTCATGGGAATTCAATAACTTGGTGGGCGAAGGCAAGCTCAATGCCGATGAGTTGCAGATGATTCCTCTTTATATTGGTGTCGGCGATGAGTCCAAGCAGGGTCTTTGCACGGGCACAGAGAATTTCTGGTGCGTCAACCAAGAAGCGAGCGAGGCGGATGTTCAAGCGACTTTGGATTTCGTTAAATGGTGTGTCACGAGTGAAAAGGGCACCAAGGCGATGAGTGAAGATATGGGCTTTGTCATTCCATTCAAAAATGCACAGCCCTCACAAAATCTCTTCGTACAGCAAGATCGTGCGTATACGGAAGAGGGGAAGGTCTCCGTTTCATGGGCCTTTACAACCATGCCGTCACAGACGTGGAAAGATAATCTTGCTTCGGCGTTGACCGCTTACGCGGCGGGAACCGCGGATTGGAGCGAAGTCGAGAAAGCCTTTGTTGAAGGCTGGAAGACGGAGTATGAACTCAAGGGTTAATTGAAGCAGGCGAGAGATTTTGCGATCTCTCGCCTTTGCCTTTTTGAAGGGGGAATCGGCTTTGGATCTGAAAATTAAAAAATATTGGCCGATCTTCGTGCTACCAACATTGGTCGCTTTTTGCATCGGCTTCCTCTGGCCCTTTGCACAGGGTTTCTATTTATCTTTTTTCAAGTTCCAGACCATTAATAAACGCAGCTTTAACGGGCTGAACAACTATCTCTTTGCGATTAAAGATCCAGAGTTTTTCCATGCGCTTTGGTTTACGGCGCTGTTCACGGTCGTGTCCGCTGTGGTCATCAACGTTTGCGCTTTTGCGATTGCATTGGCTTTGACCAAAAACTTGCGTGGAACCAACCTTTACCGTTCGGTTTATTTCATGCCGAACCTCATTGGTGGCATTGTTTTAGGGTATATCTGGAATATTTTACTGAACGGTATTTTGTCTAACTTAGGCTTACACCTGTTGCAGCTCTATGCGCCATATGGATTTATCGGCCTTTTGATTCTGATGAGTTGGCAGCAGATCGGATATATGATGATTATTTACATCGCGGGGCTTCAGGCGATTTCACCCTCGTATCTTGAAGCGGCTCGTATCGATGGTGCGACGGAGGGTCAAATCCTCTGGCGTATCAAAATTCCAAATGTTATGCCGTCAATTACCATTTGTTTGTTTTTGACTTTGACGAATGGCTTCAAGCTCTTTGATCAAAACCTCGCCTTGACGGGCGGTGATCCGAGTCGTCAGACGGAGATGCTGGCCCTCAATATTTTTAACAACTTTTACGGACGTCCAGGTCCACAGTGGCGTGGTTATGCGCAAGCCAAAGCGGTCCTATTTTGTATCTTAGTGATTGCAATTTCTCTGCTTCAACTCCGGGCGACGCGTTCTAGGGAGGTGCAACAATGAGTGCGAATACATCATCTCAGATGAAGTGGGGCGCGGCGACGCCAGCTGTCACGAAGCACCCAAGACCACGCAGCCAACAAAAACCGGCGGATATCATTCTCGGAATTTTTTTGAGCGTTTTGAGCTTGCTTTGGATCTACCCGATTGTCATTATTCTCTTGAATTCGCTCAAGGTGGAAACCAGCATCGCGACGAACCGTGTTTTTGAACTGCCGACAGGGGCGAGCTTCGCTGGCCTGGCGAACTATGAGAACGCTCTTTTGTCCAAAGGTTTCGGAAGCGCTTTTTTCTATACTGCGCTGATCACAGTCACGTCGGTGATTTTGATTCTGCTCTGTTGTTCCATGTGCGCTTGGTATATTACGCGTGTGCAAAACTGGGTCACCAAGGGACTTTACTTCTTGTTTGTCTTTTCTATGGTTGTCCCTTTCCAGATGCTGATGTTCACCTTGTCAGCGACGGCAAATCAATTGCACCTCGATCTGCCGTGGACCATTTGCATCATTTATTTGGGCTTTGGTGCGGGACTAGCCGTTTTCATGTTCTGTGGCTTTATGCGTTCTGTGCCGATTGAGATCGAAGAAGCGGCGATGATCGACGGTTGTAATCCTGTGCAAACCTTTTTTAGCATCGTTTTGCCGGTGCTTAAACCGACCTTAATTTCAGTCGGGATTTTGGAAACCATGTGGCTCTGGAACGACTATCTTCTACCGTACCTTGTTTTGGATCGCACGCGCGACTTTAAGACGATACCGATCTTGATTCAATATTTCCGCGGGAGTTACGGCAAAGTGGAGCTGGGGATGACCATGGCCTGTATTATGCTCAACGTGATCCCGATCATCGTTTTTTATCTGCTGTGTCAAAAACATATCATCAAAGGCGTCGCTGCGGGTGCGGTCAAGGGCTAAGTATGGTGAACGATCACCCTGAGACTTTGAAATTGACGATTCGCGACATCGCTAAAGAAGCCGACTGTTCTGTGGCAACGGTCTCTCGCGTCCTAAACGGTGGACATCATGTTTCTGCTGAAACGAGAGAACGGGTGGAAGAAGTGATTCGGCAACATGAATTTCAGCCCAATGAAAAGGCGAGACAGATGCGGCAAAATGGTCCTCAGCCCATTGCTTTGGTGGCCAAAGGTGCGCACAACCTGTTCTACGCCGCGTTGATTGAAGCGATTGCCGAAGAGCTCTGCCAGGTCGGCGAAATTTTGACGGTTCATTATGTCCAAGAAGAAGAGGATGAGTTGGAGCGAGCCGGCCGGATCTTGCGTTTGGCAAGCCCCAAAGGCTTCCTCTTCCTTGGCGGTGACAGCGCCCGCTTCGAGGCGAATTTTGAGTCTTTGATGAAGCCGGCGGTCTGGGTGACCAATGATGCCAAAGACTTAGGATTGCGCGGATTGGATTCGGTGTGCACCGATGATGTGGAGGCCGCCCGAACAGCCGTTTCAAGGCTTTTTGATGCGGGGCATCGAGAGATCTGTGTCCTAGGAGGCAGCGAGGAGATGAGCCAGATTTCCAAGGCCCGCCTCCAAGGGGCAAAGCTCGCTTTTGCAGAGCGCGGCCTGCTTTTTGACGCCAATCAGAGATGGTATCCTTGTCCCTTTAATTTGGAAGCAGGCGCGAAGACCTTTGAGCGATTGCAAAAGGAGCAGCCTGAATGCACAGCGCTGTTTATTCTTGCGGATATCCTAGCTTTTGGTGCCTTGAGAAAAGCTTATGACCTACATCTTAAAGTGCCTGAGGACCTATCGATGATCAGTTTCGACGGCATTCAAATTGGTCGCTATGGCAGCTTGAGGTTGACCGCAATTGCCCAAGATGAACGCGCTTTGGCGAAACAAGCGGTGGGTGATTTGCTGGATCGCTTAGCGGGGGATCCATTTGTGCGGCCAGGGCGCCATACGAAGATTGCGTTTAGCTGGCAAGAAGGAGAGACTTTGCGACCTTTGCGTCAGATGCGCCGCAAGTCTTTGGCGCAAAAGCTCAATTAACTTGGCGACGTCGTTGGATGAGTGGCGCAGTGAATCAAGCGCATGATTCATTTCGACAGCGCACGAGGATATTTTTGAACTTCAAAAGATAAAAGGAGGCTCTGACATGGGGAATAGACAGGCAGGCGTTCTTTTGCCGCTCAGCGCCTTGCCCTCAAGTTCGGGGATGGGAAGCATGGGTGCGCCTGCGAGGCGCTTCCTCAAATGGCTCAAAGCGGCGGGCTTTTGCTTGTGGCAGATCCTGCCGATGGGGCCGACGGGCTACGGCGACTCCCCTTACCAATCCTTTTCTTCTTTTGCGGGGAATCCATATTGGATCGATGTGGATGATCTGTTTTTAGAAGGCTGGATTGATGTGCCTACGCTTGATGCGCTCAATCGTTTGCCCAAAGAAGGGCCGGTTCGTTACGACTTGCTTTATCGTGAGCGACTGAAGCTTTTAGAGCAAGCTGCGCAGCGCGTGTTCGCTTCCCTTCATCAAAAAAAGGGGGCGAGTCCGTTATCTGAGCCGCAGCAAGCCCTTCTGGATTGGCTTCAGGAAGCGCCCGAGGAACTGCGCGATTACGCCCTCTTTATGGCGATCAAAAAAGCGCAGAATGGACGGGCATGGACGGATTGGGATGCGCCTTTACGTCTGCGCGATCCAGAAGCTTTGGCTGCTTTTCAAGCAGCGCATCAAGAGGCATATTTCATTCAATTGATCCTGCAGTTTTGGTTCGAGACGCAGTGGTCCAAACTCCGCGAACTGGCGCATGAGCTCGAGCTTGAAATCATTGGGGATTTGCCGATTTATTGTGCCTACGATTCGGCGGATGTGTGGGCGCGACAAGACTTGTTTGCGCTCGATGAAACAGGACGTCCCGAATGGATTTCGGGCGTGCCGCCGGATGGCTTTTCGCCAATTGGGCAAGTTTGGGGAAATCCACTTTTTGACTGGGCGCGACATCGGCAGGAAAACTACAGTTGGTGGCAAGCTCGAATCAAAGCGCAACTCGCCCGTGTCGATGTGCTGAGAATAGATCACTTCCGGGGCTTTGAGGCCTTTTTCGCCATTCCGTATGGCGCTTCATCTGCGGCGCAAGGTCATTGGGAACAAGGTCCGGGCTTAGCGTTTTTTAAGACGATCGAAAGCACTATGGGCTCTTTGCCGCTCATCGCAGAAGATCTCGGCTTTTTGACGCAAGGCGTACGCGATTTGCTAAGTGGGACAGGTTTCCCTGGGATGAAAGTTTTACAGATGGCCTTTGACCCTAGAGATACAGGTGGAGGCTACTTGCCTCATGAGTACGAGCGCCACTGCGTGGCCTACACGGGGACGCATGACAATGATACGAGCCTCGGCTGGTTTGAAAGCGCCCCAGAAGAAGCAAGGCAGATGGCAAGCGCTTATTTGGGCTTAAAAGAAGAACTGGAATTGCTTGACCGGATGCGTCGTACCCTTTTGATGAGCGTAGCTGATCGGGTGATTTTTCCGGTGCAAGATCTTTTGGATTATGGCTCAGAGGCGAGAATAAATACGCCGTCAACGGCAGCGAATAACTGGACCTGGCGCATGAGTGAAGCGGATCAAAAGCGACTCGAAGAGGCGGCGCCTGACTGGAAAAAACAGCTGCAGCTTTATGATCGTTTCAAAAAAGAGGCGCGCGATTGAGCTCAAAGAAAAAGCGAAGCCTGAGCGCTTCGCTTTTTTGATATGACAAACATGAAAAACAAGCTGGAAGATCAAGACATTTATTCAAGCAGTTTTGCGGCAAATGAGCGCACCTGCTCCGGTCCGAGGAAGAGGATGATATCTCCAGGTCCCGCCAAAGTCTTGAGCTGTGCGTAAATGTCGGCAAAAGTCTCCATGAAAAGCGCGTGGCCGCCACAGGCATTGATCGCCTGAACCAGTTGACGCGAACTCATGCCGAGGCTATCACTTTCGCGATCGGAGAAGATCTCATAAAAAAGCACTTGCTCGCAGTCTTTGAGTGCATCGACATACTCTTGGAAGAGGACTTTGACGCGAGAAAAAGTCAGGGGCTGATACACGACCCAGATGTGACCCTGCGTCATTTTTTTCGCCGCTTCGAGTGTGACGCGCGTGGAGGTGGGGTGATGGGCATAATCACATACGACTGTAGCGCCCTGGAACGTTCCCCGCACGGTAAAGCGGCCTTCGGTGCCTTTGAAATGCGAAAGGCCTTCTTGGCAATCTTGTGGTGTTGCGCCGTTGAGGTCTGAGGCGGCAAGCGCCGCAAGGGCATTGAGCACGTTGTGTTCACCTGGAACAGACAGCTGAATCGAAGTGTAAAACTGACCTTTGCGATACACATTAAAGTGGGGATGCCCATCTACGAAGTGAAGATCTTTAGCGGCATAGTCAGGAATTTGGTGGGCGGCACAGGCTGCGGGCAGATCTTTGTCGTTCCAGCTGTCATCGATGAGGCCAAAACTCAAGGCGCGGATCGAGCCAGAACGCTCTCCTTCGCGGAGCGCTTTGATCTTTAATAAACAGTCTTGAATATAAGGGCCTGAAAAAGGATAAATAAAATGACCGCCAGCCGGGAGTTCCGCCGCAAATTGGGCAAAAGTGTCGATCAGCGCGTCCATATCGGGGAAAAAGTCCATATGATCGCGGTCAATGTTGAGTAAAACTGCTGTCGTCGAGTGAAAATTGAGCAGGGAATTTTTGTACTCACAAGCTTCGGAAATGAGCAGATCTCCAGGGGTGCCCGTACGCACCGTCGAATGATCAAAGTCGGCAAACTCTGCGCCGAGATGCACCGTAGGGTTGCGGCGCGCCTGAATGAGGATTGTCGAAATCATAGCGGTCGTCGTTGTTTTGCCGTGGGTTCCCGCAACGTTGATGACATGGTCGTAAGAGCGGGTCAGCCAGCCGAGAAAGACGGAGCGGTCGACACAGCGAATCCCCAAGTCGCGTGCACGACTCAGCTCAACATTCCAATAGGGGATCGCGGCGGTGTAGACAATGAGGTCTGGGGCAAAGTCATCGATCCAGTCGGGGTGGTGCTGGGTGTGCACGATGATGCCTTGGGCGCTGAGCTTTCGGGTTCTTTCGGATTCGTGCGGGTCACTGCCTGCAACGTGAAAGCCCAGGCGAGCGGCCATGATCGCTAGGCCGCCCATACTGATGCCTCCGATGCCAATAAAGTAGATGCGCGCTCCTTTTTGAAGGTCGCTGAGGGCTTTGATGTGGGCATGTTCTGCCATAGTTGAATGCTCCTTTTGTCGCATGGATGATGCGCTTCTCGTTGTGTCGTTTTAGTTTTGTTTTATGTTGGTTTAACGCGGGTCCAATGCTGGTTCAAATGCTGGTCCGATGTTGGTCCAAATGTCGGTCCAATGCTGGTCCGCTTCGGTTCTTTATCGGGTCAAGCTGTGGGTGGCGAAAGGGCCTTTCATGCGTTGCCGAATGTGAATTGAAAGACTCAGTTTAGCACAGGGGCGGAGCGCTTAAGATTTCGTCCTCCTTTTGTATGTGAAAGTGCGGCAAAAGGGCTGTGCTAAACTGAACAAGATGAAACGGTCAACGGGGAGCCTTTCATCCCTGATGGGGACCTTGTTGCGAGCCGATCGTGAAGGGGCGAGATGCCAGGTGGATGAAGTGGCGGCAAAGCAGAACATAGATTTATGGTTTGAAGAAGGGGCTGGCGCCTCTTTTTCGGCTGCGCACAGTGTGGTTGCGGCTGCGGTGCTGCGCCGACCTGCGGGCAGAGGGATCGCCGAAGATGTAAAACGCGGTGCTTTTTCGAATGAGGTGTGCGCATGATTCGATTCAAAGCTTTGGCGATTTCTGAAATTGGTACGGTGCGAAAGAGCAATGAGGATCATCTCTACATTTCGGGGGAAACCCGCACGGATGAACTCGGTTTGAGCACGTACTGGCGCCCTATGGCGAAAATTGCAGACGGCGCTTTGTTTGCGGTTTGTGACGGCATGGGGGGCGAAGCTTTTGGCGAAGAAGCGAGTTGGATTGCTGTTTCAGGTTTGGCGACGGTTGAGAACCATCTGTTGCGTCGTCAGGAGGCTTCTTTTGAAGACTTGATGGCTTCTTATTTGCGTCAAGCGAATAAGCGTGTGTGTGCGAGAATTCGTGAGCATCAGGGACAGCGGATGGGCACCACTTTTTCAGCGCTGTATTTGCAGCACCAAAGTTTTCAGGCGGTGCACCTTGGCGATTCGCGCATCTATCTGTGGCGAGATGGAGATTTGCGGCTTTTGACGCACGATCATACGCGAGCTCAAGAGTTGGCCGATGCGGGAGAGATTGAGGCGAAGGCTGTCGCGACGCATTCAGAACGACATGCTTTGACGAGGCATTTGGGCATCTTTCCTCACGAGGCAAGGCTTGAACCTTTTTTTGTCAAAGAAGAGCGCTTACAAGTGGGCGATCGACTCTTATTGTGTAGTGATGGCCTCTCAGACATGCTGAATGATCAAGAGATTGCGACATTGATTGCGACGCATCACGATGTGAGATCTTTGGCGGAAGAATTAGTGCAAGCGGCGATTTTAGCGGGGGGCAAAGACAATATCACCTTGATTGTGATTGACGTCGAACAAGTCGATGACGTTTTGTTGACGCGCCAAGATGAACAGACGTTGCAGCGCCTTTTGGATGAAGCGATGCGCACGGAAGAAGCGCTCAGCGAGAGTGAACCTTTTGTTTGGAAAAAAGCGGAGCCTTTGCGAAAGACAATAGAAAATACGTCTGATTCAAAAGTGGATGAAGTCCATCAGAGATTAGATGCGTCCGCCCAAACGTTTTCAGAGTCGTGTCCATCGAGCAGTGAAGCGCGGTCCGAAGAAGGAGAAGAAGATAGGGAAGAAGCCAGGCGCAACGAACAGCTGGGGGACGGTCAAAACCAAAGTGAAGCCAAGCGATCCAAAGAGGAGGATCGTGATGTAAAAGCTAAGAAAGCGGCAGCGAAAAGGAAGGCTGCGGAAAAAGTTGAACAAAGTGTTGAGCAAAAAAGCGAAGGCGAATTTGATCGCAACGAAAAACGCGGCCTTAAATCTAGCGCGCAACTTGATGCGGAACTTGATGCGCAATTTGATGCGGAACTTGGCGCAGAAACGGGCGTAGCGCATGATGCAATGACGGGTGCCCAAGCGGACGCCAGAACAGTCGCCCAAGCGGACGCCGCCAGAACAGATGCCAGAACGGATGTTAAAGCGGGTGAAAAAACTCGCGTAGACGGGACATTAAAAGCGCCAGAGGGCATGGAAGATGTGACGAAAGAACTTCCAGATGCAGATACGAATCCCTTGCCTCAATTGCGGCAGGACTGGGGGAACTCGATCGCATCTTCACAACTTAAAGCGCATCCGACAGATGACCTCAGAGACCAAAAGGAGACGGATGCAATCAAAATTGAATGGCCCGTGCGCGGACAGAATGATTTTGAACGGACGGCCAGAATTTATGGCGGAAGTCGTGAAACGCTTTGGATGCAAGAGCAGTGGTCTCGTCATTTTGAAACGCGCGACATTGAAGGACAAGAACGTGAGGCATCAAACGAGACCCAAGAGGCTCAGTTTGATTTAGAGGCGACCGTAAAACTTCCTGCACGCAATTCAAAAGAGCTTCAGTCATTCGATGCCCCGCAAAGCCAAGAAGATGTTGCAGCAGACGAAAATGAGGATCAAGAAGGCGAAGCGCAAGAAGATCTTGAACAGACACGGCCTTTGAGCGTGCAGATTCAAGAGGGGGACGAAGGGGATGGTAGCACCCATACACGGCGCCTAGCTCCGATTAAAAAGCGGCGCAATTTACTTAATACCTTTGAGTTACAAGATCTGATGCATTCTGGGGCGACGATGCGACTGAGTCATATTGCCCAGCCAGAGCGCAAGAAGTTTCGGGAGAGCAGCAAAAAGCGCGCGAAACAAGTGCTGACCTTGTCCGATCGTTTTTCTCAGCCGATTACGACCGATGATTTGGACCGTTTTTATCAGATGAGAAACCAGGCGCTCAAGCGGCAGCGACAGCAGCAAAATGAGGAGCTCTTCGCGGAACTTTATGGAACGGGGCCGATTGGTCGCTTGCGGCGACGATTTGAACGGCCGACACCCAGTGCGATGAAGCGATACGGGCGCGAAGCCTTGATGAATGCGGGGTATTTCAAAGCGCGTCCACATTTACATCGGCTCAAAGAAACGCTGATCACGTTGACGGTGATCGTGCTGTTTGCCATCTTGGCTGCCGCGGTCTATTTCTTGTTGACCGCGTTGCGCCACTAGTCAGGCGGATTGATTTCGACTGATTTAGGATTGATTCCGACCGATTCAGGATTGATTCCGATCGATGGCTGCTTTTCGAGCAGTTGAGGATGAGACGCCTGTGCAGCGAATATTTTGTTGTGTCTCAAGCGAGTGCGAGGCAGTGTTTTGGTTAATCTGCAGTGAAAAAAGCGAGTCTTTTTTATAAATAAGAAGAAAAAGTTCCTGAGTTTGGGATTTTTTTCATAAAATGTCTTGAACTTGGGAAAAAATTCTTTATTATGAAGGCATCCATTGATTGAGGTGCTTTTCGTGTTAACGCGTGAAGAAAAACGAGAGTGGCTGATGACGCAGGTGAGTCTTGCTGATTACCTCGCTGAGGTGACAGGACCAAACTGCGAAGTCTTGTTGCGCGATTATTACGATGGCGAAAGTGAGATCCTCTACATTCTGAACGGCGAGATTTCAGGCCGGCAAAAGGGTGAAGTGATTTCGGGCTATATGCTCAAGAAAATCATGCGTGAGGATTGGCGCAAGACGGATTATATTTCGAATTATCTATTAGTGAATGAACAGGATCGCAAGTTAATGCGTGCCTCGACCTATTACCTCAAGTGGCAAGGTGAGCTTTGCGGTCTTTTGTGTCTGAACTACGATATGACGGAATTGATGCACTACCGGGACTTCGTCAGCACGCATCTCCTTTACGGCTTTGAAGAACAGAAGAAGGAAGCGACGACGGAGTTCGTCGCACAACCTTTGGATGAGCTTGTGGATACGATGGTGCGCCAGGTGATTCTCTACTGGGATCGCAATGTGCCTTTGACGCAATTAACCAATCCTTTGAATCCGATTCGGCAGTTATATGAATTGAAGCTGTTTCAATTCAAGGGCACGGTCAGTCGCGTATCTGAGCTTTTGAATATGTCGCAGCAGTCGATCTATCGCTATATCAAAGAAGTTGAGCAGATTGTTCAATCTCAGGCGAAACATAAGAGACGCCACGACTTACACATGACAGGTCGAAAAAAGGCCGCGAAGTGGCAAGAAGAACAGGCCAAAGAACGCGATCGGACGACCGGTGCTTTGAGGCCAACTTCAGAGACCCGCATACAGCACTTGGCGACAAAAGAAGATGCGCCAGAGCTCCTTCATGATTCGATTGAAGCGCCCGAAGATCCTGCGAAAGCAATGGTTGAGCTGGAAGAAGTTTTATCGAAATAGATGAAATGAATTGACGCTCAAAGCCGTCCGCAGTGGGGCCATGTCTGCGGACACATCACATTAGAACCGAACAGTTCATTAGGACTGAAGGGATATAAACGCCATTTAGTGGCATGGGGTGAGACCCAACAGAAAGGAAGTAACAGATGGAATTTCATGAGCTGCTCAAGCAATTGGAAAAACTGAATTACAAGAACCTGTATCAGGATGACTTTTTCCTGACCTGGGATAAGACGCGCGAAGAGCTCGACGCGGTGTGGCTCGTTGCCGATGCGATTCGCAAGCTGCGCGAAGAGAATAAGAGTGCTCGTATCTTTGATTCGGGCTTGGGTATCTCGATTTTCCGCGACAACTCCACGCGCACGCGTTTCTCGTTCTCGAGCGCTTGTAACCTCTTGGGTTTGGAAGTAGCGGATCTTGATGAGAAGAAATCTCAGATCGCCCATGGTGAAACGCTTCTTGAAACGGCGAACATGGTCTCTTTCATGGCGGATGTGATCGGTATTCGTGATGATATGTACATTGGCAAAGGCCATACCTATCAGAAAGAGTTCGCTGACAGCGTGCAGCGCGGCTTCGACGAAGGCATTCTCGAGCAGCGTCCGACGGTCGTGAACTTGCAATGCGACATCGACCATCCCACGCAGATGATGGCGGACTCCTTGCATTTTGCCCATCAGTTCGGCGGTTTTGAGAACCTCAAGGGCAAGAAGATCGCGATGACTTGGGCTTACAGCCCCAGCTATGGTAAACCTCTCTCCGTGCCCCAGGGCGGTATTGGTCTTTGGACCCGCTTGGGTATGGAAGTCGTCTTGGCTCACCCCGAGGGCTATGAAGTCATGAGCGACGTGGTCGATGTGGCGAAGAAGAACGCGGCTGAGTGTGGCGGTTCCTTCAAAGTCACCAACGACATGAAAGAAGCCTTCAAGGATGCGGACATTGTCTATCCGAAGAGCTGGGCTCCGTTCGCGGCGATGCAAGAGCGCACGGACCTTTATGGCAAGGGTGACTTCGCGGGCATCGACGCTCTGGAACAGCGCCTCTTGCAGCAAAATGCCTTGCATAAGGATTGGACCGTGACCGAAGAATTGATGAAGACGACCAAAGGTGGCAAGGCCCTGTACTGCCATCCGCTGCCCGCAGACATCACGGGTGTCTCTTGCAAAGAGGGTGAGGTCGACGAGTCGGTCTTTGATCGTTACCGCAAGGAACTCTATCAGCAGGCCAGCTTCAAGCCCTACATCATCGCCGCGATGATCTTCTTGCAGCGCATTAAGAACCCGCAGGCGAAACTTGAAGAACTCTACAAAAATGCTGCAAAGCGTCTTTGCGAGTAATTCAAAATTGAGAAGATGGGGGGCGCTCAGCGCCCCTGAGTTCTTCGCTCAACATGGATTTTCGATGTGGTACACATTTTGAAAGCGCACAGAAGTTTTCAAAACCTGGCCACAGCTTGAAAACAGTCATCATTCAAAATCAAAAGACATTAATTTGTTTTTAATGAATAAGGAGTAATAAGTATCATGGCGACTTTGGATTACGCAAAGATCAAAGAAGCTGCTCAGGGTTACCAAAAAGACATGGTGAAATTCCTGCGCGACCTCGTCAAACTCAAAGGTGAGTCCTGCGAGGAGGGCGACAAAGCCCATCGCATCATCGAAGAGATGAATCGTCTCGGCTTTGATAAGGCGGAGATCGATCCTCAGGGTAACTGCTTGGGCTACATGGGCACAGGCAAGAAGCTCATCGCTTTTGACGGTCACTACGACACGGTCGGAATCGGCAACATCGAGAACTGGGAATTCGATCCCTATGATGGTTTCGAAGATGACACGACGATCGGCGGCCGCGGCACCAGCGATCAGCTGGGCGGTGTGGTTTCTGCTTGCTACGGCGCTAAAATCATGAAAGACCTCGGTCTTTTGAGCGATGAGTACACGGTGCTTGTCACGGCGACGGTTCAGGAAGAAGACTGCGACGGCAACTGCTGGCTCTACATCATTGAGCAAGATGGCATCCGTCCTGAATTCGTGGTCTCCACGGAGCCGACCGACGGTGGTATCTATCGTGGTCAGCGCGGACGTATGGAAATCCGTGTCGACGTTTCGGGCGTGAGCTGCCACGGTTCTGCACCTGAGCGCGGTGATAACGCGATCTATAAGATGGCTGAGATCCTCAAAGAAGTGGAACAGCTCAATGAGAATCCTGCGGATGACAGCGTTGAGATCAAAGGCCTCGTGAAGATGCTCGACAAGAAGTACAACCCCGATCACTATGAGGAAGCGAACTTCCTCGGCCGTGGTACGGTGACGACGTCTCAGATCTTCTACACCAGCCCCTCACGTTGCGCGGTGGCTGATTCTTGCTCCATTTCTCTTGACCGTCGTATGACGAGCGGCGAGACCTGGGAATCTTGCATCAAGGAAATCGAAGATTTGCCCGCCTGCAAGAAGCATGGCGCGAAAGTCAGCATGTATAAGTATGCGCGTGAGTCCTGGAAGGGCTTGGCTTATGAGCAGGACTGCTACTTCCCGACCTGGGTCATCCCGATGGATCACAGCGTGACGAAGGCACTCGAGGAAGTGCACCACAACCTCTATGGCGACAAGCGTACGGCGCCTCCGGTGGCCAAAGAAGAGCAAAAGCGTGCGGCTCGCCCCTTGACCGACAAGTGGACCTTCTCCACGAATGGTGTTGCGATCATGGGTCGCCACAATATTCCTTGCATTGGCTTCGGCCCGGGCGCTGAAGACCAGGCGCATGCGCCGAACGAGATCAGCTGGAAGCAAGACCTCGTGACCTGCGCAGCGGTTTACGCGGCTTTGCCGACGGTTTACTGCGAAAAAAATAAATAATTGATTGAATTTAGGAGGCTCGGTTTCATTCTGGGACTGGGCCTCTTTTTCATCATTTGGGGAAAGTAGGATAGAGAAAATGGGCAAAAGAATTTTGGTGTCCTTGGGCGGAAATGCACTCGGGACCTATCATAAGGACTTGGTTGAAAGCTGCCGCGTCATCGCCAAACCGATCGCTGGATTGATTCAAGACGGTCACGAAGTCGTGGTCTGCCACGGTAATGGACCTCAGGTGGGCTACCTCAAGACCAGCATTGACAAGGGAAGCAGCGAGGGAGCAGGTATGGATCTTGAAAAGACCCTGCCCTTGGCCGACTGCGTGGCGATGAGCCAGAGCTTCATCGGCTATCATCTTCAGAACGAAATCAGCAACTGCTTGCGCGAGGTGGGCATCAATAAAGAAGTGGCCACCGTTGTGACGCGTGTCGAAGTCGATCCCAAGGATCCTTTGTTCCAGAATCCGACGAAGCCGATTGGCGCTTTCTTTACGAAAGAAGAATCCGAGGCTTTGGTGGCTGCAGGTAAGACGGTGATTGAAGACTCAGGCCGTGGTTACCGCGAAGTGGTCGCCTCCCCCATTCCTCAGGATGTTCATGAAAAAGAATCGATCCTCGCTTTGATGAATCAGGGCGCGGTGGTGATCGCCGGCGGTGGCGGTGGCATTCCGGTCGTGACCGAAAATGGCGTCACGAAGAAAATCGACGCCGTTATTGATAAAGACCGCGTGTCGGTCATGTTGGCGGCCATGGTTCAGGCGGACAGCTTGGTCATTTTGACTGGCGTCGAGAAAGTCGCGATTAACTTCAACAAACCGAATCAGCAGGATTTGTCACAGATCACCTTGGCTGAGTGCGAACAGTATATCGGCGAGGGTCAGTTCCCCGCAGGTTCTATGCTTCCGAAAATTGAGTCGGCGATGCAGTTCGTCCGTTCGGGGGAAGGCCGTTCGACCTTGATCACCTCGCTCGACAAGCTCGTCGAGGGCTTGCGCGGCGAGACCGGCACTTTGATTGTTGCTTAATCAGGTCTGAAATCTGATGTGATGCGTCTCTCCCCAAAAGGGCGCGTCACATCGGATTTTTTCAAAGGAGAAAAGACATGCGTTTCATTCACGCACGGGTTTTTACCAATGCCAAAGAAGGTCCTCTTCTGCTTGAGGATGCGGCTTTGCGTGTCGAAGGCACGAAGATCACAGAAATTGGAAAGACTGAGGACTTGGCTAAGAACGCGCCGGCAGATGAAGAGGTGATTGATCTAAAAGGGAAATTGCTTCTTCCGGGCTTGCTCAATTGTCACACGCATATTTACAGTGCATTTGCACGCGGGATGGGCGTCAGTCGTCCGACGCGCAATTTTATGGAGATCCTAGAGAACCTTTGGTGGGCCCTCGACAAGAAATTGACCGCTGAAGATGCGAAGCTTTGTGCTTACTTCACGATGATCGAGTCGATCAAAAATGGCGTCACTTGCCTGATTGACCACCATGCGGCACCGAACGGAACACTGGGTTCATTAGATCAAATTGCTGAGGCTGCTTTAGAACTCGGCATCCGTGCAGATCTGTGCTACGAACTGAGTGACCGCGACGGGGATCAAGCGCGCGACTTGGGCTTAGAGGAAAACATTCGCTTTATCCGTCGCTGTCAAGAACAGCCGAATGACTTACTCCGTGCCCATTTTGGCTTGCACGCGTCCTTTACCTTGTCTGATGAGAGTCTTGAAAAAGCGGCTCGGGCCGTCCAAGAGCTCGGCGCGGGCGTGCATGTGCACTGCGCAGAAGGCCTTGACGACGAGACCTTGTGCCTGCGTCAGCACGGTTGTCGCGTCTTGGAACGTTTGGAACGTTTCGGACTTTTGAACGAAAAATCTTTGGTGGCGCATCTTTGTCATGCGTCGGCGAGAGAATTGGATATCCTCAAAGCCTCTGGAGCCACTGCTTTGCATAACCCTGGAAGCAATATGAATAACGCCGTCGGGCGCACGCCTTTGACGGAGCTACTCAAGCGGGGGATTCGCACGGGTCTGGGAACCGATGCGTATACGCACGATATGTTTGACTCGCTCAAGACAGCGAAGATTTTGCATCCCCATGATTTGGCGGATCCGACGGTCGGTTTTGCGGAATCGCTGCAACTTCTTTTTGGAAACAATCCCGAGATTGTCAGCGACTTCTTTGGTCAATCCATTGGGCGCATTGAAGTTGGGGCAGAAGCCGACTTGGCGATTTTTGACTATGTCGCTTATACGCCGATCAATGATGCTTCGATCAAAGGGCATTTGCTCTTTGGTTTGCAGGGGCGTCAGTGCACGGACACGATGGTGGCCGGTCGCTTTATTTATCGTGACCGTCGCATCGTAGGGGTCGATGAAGCGCAAGTGGCTGCACTTTGTCAAAAGCGCGCCGCGGAAATTTGGCCTTTGATGTGAGTTTAAGGCGGAGCTCAGTCGCGAATGGGTGACATGATCCGAGCGTCCAGCTGCCCGCCATGAGCTGAAATAAATAAAGAGAAAAATAGATGATCAGGAGGATGACCATCATGAAGGAAAATTTTAAGATCACGACGATTGAGCGCTGCAAAGAGGATCGTCATGTGCGTGACTTCTTGAGCATGGAAGCGTGCAAAAATGTCAGTCGTTATCATAAGAGCTATCCTGCTTACAGTGAAACACCCTTGGTGGAGCTCAAGGAAACGGCAGAGCATTTGGGCCTCAAGAATCTTTTTGTCAAGGACGAGAGCTATCGTTTTGGCCTGAACGCTTTTAAGGTGCTCGGCGGTTCTTACGCGATGGGGATGTATTTGGCAGAAAAGTTGGGCCTCAAGCCGGAAGAATTGAGCTTCGAAGCGATCAGCTCCAAAGAAGCCAAGGAAAAATTGGGCGACATTACCTTCATCACGACGACGGACGGGAACCATGGCCGCGGCGTGGCTTGGACGGCCCATGAACTCGGCTTCAAGTCGATTGTTAAGATGCCGAAAGGTTCAGCTCAAGAGCGTTTAGACAATATTCGCGCCTGCGGTGCAGATGCTGAAATCACGGATATGAATTACGACGATGCGGTGCGCTACTGCAATCAATTGGCGGATGAGCACGGTTACGTCATGGTGCAAGATACCGCCTGGGAAGGCTACGAAGATATTCCCAAAGACATCATGCGCGGTTATGCGACGATGGCTTTTGAAGCGATTGCGCAGTTGGGCGACACCGTGCCGACTCACGTGTTCTTGCAGGCGGGCGTCGGTTCATTGGCCGGTGCGGTTGCGGGTCTTTTGGCGAATCACTACGGTGAGCGCAAACCCAAAATTATCATTGTCGAGCCGAACAAGGCGGACTGTATTTATCGTACGGCAGAAGCCAAAGACGGCAAGTTGCACTTCGTGACGGGCGACATGGATACCATCATGGCGGGCTTGGCCTGCGGTGAGCCGAACATGATCGGCTGGGAAGTCTTGACCGAGACCGCGGACTATGCGATTTCTTGCCCGGATTGGGTGGCGGCTCACGGTATGCGTTTGCTCGCTTCGCCGAAGGGCAAAGACCAGCGCATCATTTCAGGTGAATCGGGTGCAGCGACAGCTGGCTTTGTTTCTACGGTGATGCGTCGTGCAGATCTCAAGGACCTCAAAGAAGAGCTGGGTCTCGATGAAAATTCGGTCGTGCTCTGCTTCTCCACAGAGGGTGATACGGACAAGGCCAATTATGAGGCGATTGTCTGGGATGGTCACTACCCAGACTGCGATGACTGCCACAACGACTCGGAGTGTCAGCACTAATTGATTGAGGATCACGTGATCCCCAAAATCATCTGATCCAAAGATCAATCAGATCAAAGAGAAGCGGCCTTGGGCGGCTTCTCTTTGTTTTTGGGGCTGATCGCTGGTGGAGGGCTTGCGCGGTGTGGGGTCTTGCTTTTGGAAGTTCAGGTGGAAAGGGTTAAAATTTGAGAATCATGCTTTGCAAGAGAGGATGAGACCAGTGAAACGAGAGCGAGAAAGGGGTGAAGCGCAGGAGAAAAAGACCCCAGAGGGTCTGCCTTCAGACGAGCGCGTCACGACTCAAGAGCTGGAGCGGCCTGAGCTGGGGCCAGTTGAGGTCGAGCAGGCTGAATCGGAGCAAGTTGAATTGGAACTCGCTTTTTTAGACGCGCTTCCCGGTGTGATTCCGATCAAAACCGAAGCGGATTTTGAACAGTATTTGGGGGGGCAAGAAGCAGCAAGAGAAGAGGCTCTAAGCGCTCAAGCATCCCAAGGAGTAGACGGTCAAACAAAAGATAAGCGTGAGAACAAAGACGCAATCGATACGGATCTTGATCCAGCAAAACAACTGTTCTTTGAGGCGAAAGAGCTCGAAGCTGAGCCCATGGATTTATCCAAGTTGGATCCCGCTTTGCTCAACCTTTCGCCGGCGGACCAGGCTTTTTTGCCAGAAGCTTTGGGCATGTCACAAGGTGAATGGATGGATTTAGGGCTCAATTTGTCTGGCGCGGCTTCACAAGCATCAGAAGATGATTTGAGCCAGGAAGCCCGTTTGGCGTCGCAACAAAATCAAGAAAGCCGAGCGAAATCGGCACAAGAAGTGCAAAAATTGATGGCCTTACTCAAAAGTCCATGGTTTTCTTCTTACGATCCTGGCGTGCCGATTCATTATCGCTACCATAAGCATTCACTTTACGAGAGAGTGGAGCAAACCTGGCTCAAACAAGCTTCAGCGATCGCTTTGTCGCGCGGGGGCGTTCAGATTCGAGGCGAGGTTTTTCTTCAAGAGATTCACAAGGCGGCGCGCGCCTTTCATCAATTGGGTGTGAGCGAGGGTACGAGAGTCGCTTTTGTTTTGGAAGCGAGCCCGGCCTTTGTGATTTTGTTCTATGCTGCCCTGCGGCAGGGGGCTTTGGTTTTACCGATTGATCCTGAACTCCCTGAACAGCGGATGCAAAAAGCTCTGATGCGGATGAATGCGCGACTGCTCATTGCGGATGAACGTTTCTATCTCAAAAATCGCCCCTTTCTAAAAAGGCTGGCCCCCGCTTATCTCATTACGGTGCAAGGCGATGAATATCACGGCTATTCGGCGCTTCCAAGTGAGTGGGTGAAAAAGCTAAAGGGCTTCCAAACTCAGGAGGATTTTGACGCGCGCTTTAACGCGATGAATGTTATTCGTCTGCAAGATTTGGGACGCTTTGACCTCAGTGCGCACCGGATCCCCAAAACGGAAAGCGCCCAAAACCAAGAGGCGCGTCCGAGTGTGGTGATTCTAGATACTGAAAGAGACAAAGCGCCGCAAGATGCCTTTTATACGCCGCAAATGATGAGCGTGTTTGCCCAGCAGATGCCGGCTTTGTTGGGGATTTTGGAGCTGAGTTCGCTTCGCGTCGCAGCGCTTTTTCCTTATCATCACATTTTTGGGCTTTCTTTTTGTATGCACGCGCCGCTCGTGAATGGGATGACCTTGATTTTTGACGCCAAAGACGAGCAAAAAACGCGCCTTTATTTGCACGAACATTCTTTGAAATCTAAGGAAACGAAGCGGCGACAGCACCGTTCTTCCACCCGAAATGAAGAAGCGCCGAAAGGGCCTTTGCGTTACAAATTAGAAAGTACACGTTTGTCACCTGCTCGTTCGTCCGTGGCGCTGGTTCATCGCAGTAAGCCCGAAGTGATCATCGCGGATCCCTCTTTCTATGCCGCCTTGGTTCATACTGCGGGATTTGAACGTGTGGATTATTCGCGCTTAAAAGCGGCCTTGGTGATTGGTGAGCGCATCCGCGGGGATCTCAAAGCCGCGGTCGATCGGCATTTTAAGAAACATGGAGCGGTTTTAAGGTTGAGAGAGGGCTATACGACGGGCGGCTGCGCGGCTTTTGTCACCTTAAATCCACAGATTGCGAATAAGTCGGGATCTGCGGGCGTCCCGGTCGCAGATACTTGGGTGCACATATTAGATCCTCAAACAAAAGAGCCCTGCCGTGTCGGTGCCGTGGGCGAAATTTACGTCTCGTCACCCGCCTTAGCTAAAAGAACAACGTTGCTGGACTTATCGAAACGAAGAAAGTTTAGCCTATCAAGTGGATCTAATGCACTCAATGAATCCAGCGCGCACAGGGCGCCAGACGAGGCAAGCGAGGTCCGCTCAAATGCGAGCGCTCTTGAGCGGCCCAAAGAAACGCTCGATCCTGAACTTCATGCGACGGGCGACTTGGGCTTTGTCAGCGGCGCAGGATACCTTTATTTCGCCTCGCATAAGGCGCGCCACAAAAAGGTCTACCACGTGACGGTGGATTTGGATCGGCTCGAAGAAGAACTGAGACGCTTTGATGAGGTCAAAGAGGTCTTTGCCTTATCGCGGACCCATGCGGTCATGAGCAATGAGCTTTGTGTCGTGCTCTTGGTCTCGGAGACTTTGTATGAAAGTCCGACGGCACAGCAAAAGCTCATCGAGCGGATGGTGGCTCATCTGGAATACCATTTTGGCATGTTGTGGGTGCCTTCCTTTATTGAACTTTATCAAGAATGGCCCGATTTTGAAGCAACGAAGGATGAAGGCGAAGGGATGCGTCAAATGAAAGAGCAACGCCATGTGAACTCGCCGAAAGATGAGGCGCGTGATGAGGCGAGCGATGAAGAGAGCAAGGAGAGTAAAGAAGAGAGCAAGGAGAGTAAGGAGCGCAAGGTGCAAGATCATGCGAGTGAACGTGAAATGCTTCGAGAAAACCTTCAAACACGCTATCGAAGCGAAGGGCAGCACTTTGCTGTGATGCCACGCTAGTTCATGCATTTTCGGAGTGAAAGGAGAACTCAGGAAGCGATGAAAAACATCATTTTTTTGTTATCGGATCAACAGCGTCAAGATACTGTGAGCTGCTACGGACAGCCCTTAGGGACGAAGTTTTCATTGACCCCAAATCTCGATCGCCTTGCGGCCGAGGGGACTCGCTTTAATTGTCACATCAGCAATCAGCCGGTTTGTGGGCCTGCGAGAGCCTGCATTCAAACTGGGATCTATCCCTCTGAACTGGATTGCTCGGTCAATGACAAAGGCCTTATTCCGGGCACGAAGACTTTGGCTCATTTCATGCGAGAAGCTGGATATGAAACTGCCTACGTCGGCAAATGGCATTTGGCGTCAAGATATACGGGAAATCCTGAGCACCCTGAACATGCAGATTATCGGACGCGTGCGATCCCTGAAGCTTATCGCGGCGGCTACAAAGATTACTGGGTCGCTTCAGATGTGCTGGAATTCACCTCTCATGGCGAAGCGGGCGTCATGTTTGATCAGGATATGAATGAGCGGCATTTTGACATCTATCGCGTGGATGCGACTTGCAATTTTGCTTTGGACTTTATTCGTCAGCCCCACGAGCGTCCGTTTTTCCTCTTTGTGAGCTTCATTGAACCGCATCATCAAAATGACCGCGGGCGTGTCGAAGGTCCTGAGGGCTGGGCTGAGCAATATCAAGATTTTCCTGTGCCTTTAGATCTGCAAGGGACAGAAGGCGATTGGAAAAAAGAGATGCCGGATTATCTCGCGGCTTGTAAAAGCTTGGACGACAACGTTGGGCGCATTGTCAATGAACTCAAAGCGACAGGCCTTTACGATGAGACTTTGATTTTTTACACATCAGATCACAGCTGCCATTTTCGGACGCGAAACTCCGAATATAAAAGGGCCTGTCACGACAATGCGACGCTCGTCCCCTTTATTGCAAAAGGGGATGTGTTTGACGGGGGACATGTGGTGGATGAGCTCAGTGCGCTCATTGATATTGCGCCGACCCTTTTGTGTGCGGCGGGCGTAGAAAAGCCTTTTTATATGCCTGGAGAGGCGATGCAGAAACTTGTGAGTGAGGCACAGGCGATCCATGAGGCGGTTTATATTCAAATTTCTGAAAGCGGTTTTGGTCGGGCGATTCGAGATCACAAATTCCTGTATGGTGTTGAGGTCAATTTTGCGCCTGAGGCTTTGGCGGAGGATCTGAACCGGCTCTTTTCGGGCGACCTTGAGCATGCCTTCAATGCTCAAGCACACATGACCCATTTTGAGGAACGCTATTTTTATGATCTTGAAAAAGATCCGTATCAGAGGAAAAACCTCGTGGACGACCCGGCTTACCAGGAGCAACGCGCCCAGTATCGGCGTTTGCTTTTGCGAGAACTTTATGCGGTGGAAGGGCAAAGAGGTCACATTGATGCGTACGGTCAGGCACCTCAAATATTTTTGCGCTAATTGCCTGCTCACTTGAAGCGACCAAAGACAAAAGCCTCGTGGGAGACACGAGGCTTTTGTCGCTCTTTGGAAGCTTGTTTGCTGTTTGCTGACAAGCTTTTGATTTTTAGTGAGAAGCGTTGGTAGGGTGGGGCGATTTAAGTGAGCGCTTATCGCTGTACGCGCCCTGAGCCATCACCTTGCATCAGTCGCTCAACTTCGCTCACACTGACATGGTTCATATCGCCTTCAATGCTGTGCTTGAGGCAAGAGGCTGCCACGGCGAAATTGATGGCACGGTGGGCGTCGAAATTTTGACTCAAAGCGTAGATCAAGCCGCCGCCAAAGCTATCTCCACCACCGACGCGGTCGACAATTTGCATATCGTACTGCTTGGCGAAGTGGAAATCTTCTCCATCGTAAAGCATGCCGCTCCAGAGGTTTCGTGAAGCGGAAATGGAGGTGCGAAGCGTGATGGCGACCTTTTCAAAATGGAACTGATCCATCAGTTTTTGAGCGACTTCGCGATAGGCTTCGTGATCGAGTTCTCCCGCGGTCAGATTGGTTTTGGCCGCGTGAATACCAAAGACGTCCGCCGCATCTTCTTCGTTAGCGATGAGCACATTCACGTAGGGCATGAGTTGGGTCATGGTCGCTTTAGCTTCTTCGCGCGTCCAGAGATTCTTTCGATAATTGAGGTCGCAGGAGACGCGGATGCCTTTTTGACGACAGACTTCGAGGGCTTTTAGGGTCAATTGAGCAATGTTTTGTCCCAAAGCGGGCGTGATGCCTGTAAAGTGGAACCAATCGACGCCGTCGAGCAGTTGGTCGAAGTCAAAATCTTCGATAGATGCTTTGGCAAAAGCGCTCCCTGCGCGGTCATAAACCACTTTGGAGGGCCTTTGAGCAGCGCCTTTTTCACAAAAATAGATGCCGATGCGTTCGCCACCGCGCGTGATGCCCTCTGTGTTGACCCCAAAACGGCGCAGCGTATTCACCGCAGCTTGTCCGAGTTCATGAGCAGGGAGCTTGGTCACAAAAGCGGCATCCAAGCCATAATTTGCCAAAGAAACAGCAACGTTTGCCTCGCCGCCACCGTAGACGGCTTCGAAGCGCTCCGCTTGTACAAAACGCTGGTAGCCCTCGGGCGCTAAACGTAACATGATTTCTCCAAAACAGACGACCTTCATGATCGTTCCTCCTTTATTAGGCCAAAAGAGGCGCGCCCTGAGGCGCGCAGCTTTTAGTGATATTTATGATGCCTTTTTTTTAATTTTCAAGTTCTTCTTGAGCTAAAACACGCTCGAGATTTTGGGTACGAGAGACGCTGCGCTCCTGCTCTTTGAGCGCTTTTTCTTCAAGATCTCGTTCGAAAAAGCCTTCCATTTCGGCGAGGTCAAAGGCGCTCAGCGGCAAGTCCAAGGCTTCGCCACCTTGCAAGGCACTTTTGTAAATGCCCGCAATTTCATCGATCGCAATGATGCCATCATGGCCGTTGACGCGACCCGGCTTTCCCGTGCTCAGCGTGTTTAGAAAATCCGTATAAATTTGCGTGTGTGGATTTTTCATGCGGCGCAAGGAGCGATGCGGTAGATCCTTAAATAATTCGACGAGTAAAGAGGAGAGGTAGTAGAGGTGATCCCAAGCAAAAGGAAAAGAGCGACGCTTTTGTCCTGCGATGGCTGATTTCGTCAGAACGCCGGACTTGCTTTTGGCTTTTGTCGGACGGTGGATGCGAAAGCGAAGCTTCGAGCGCTGCATCTGCAACAGAATATCTGCTTTTTCACAGTGAATTGTAAAGTCGACATCCCGAACGCGTTCCGGATCTTCATCTTCAACAAAGGTCGTCGCCTCTAAATTGAGCTGTACACCATCTTCATAGAGGATTTGTCCGTGGCCCCAGTCTTCGGCCTCCATGCGATGACCGCGCCGTTCAATCGCACCTTTGAGGATGCGGATGGGCTTTTTATCGATTAACCAATTCATGAGATCGAGCGCATGGATGGCCTGATTCATCAAAACGCCGCCTTCGTCGAGCCAAGTGCCACGCCAATGGGCCGCATCGTAATAATCTTGGTCGTGCCCCCAGACAATGGACATATCGGCAGCGAGAATGCGTCCGTAATGGCCTTTTTGGAGACGTTGACGCAAGAGATCCACGAGCGGGAAAAAACGATAAATATAGCCAATGGCGACAGGCTTTTGCTTCGTTTGAGCGAGTTCAGCGATTTCCAAAGCCTCATCGGCATTGAGGGTCATGGGCTTCTCGATAATCAAAGCGCAGTCTGCCTCAAGCGCTTCGAGCGCCAGTGAATAATGCGTCGCCGGTGGGGTTGTGATCGCGACAATATCCGGACGCTGATGATCCAAAAGCTCGGAAAGAGAAGAGAAGCATTCTGCCTTTTCTTCCAAACTCGGATGCAAAAGTTCTTTGATCCGATGACCACTGTCGGGATCCGGATCCACTAAATAAATTGTTGAAAAGCGCTCGGCGTGCCAATTGATGGCGCGGATGTGCTTTTGTGCGATGCGACCACAGCCCACCAAAGCGATTTTGTAATTGCGTTTGGGGTTCGGCCCTTTGGCCATTTTAGGTCGCGGATTATCGTCGGGCGCGGAGTACTCCGTTTCCGTCATTGCTAAAGACTCCTTCCGTATGCAGTTTTCTCCGAGAGGACTCAGATACGAGCCTCATCAAATGCGAAGATCTTCACAAATGCCAAGAAAACCCATTCAAAAATCTTGAGCGCTATTTTATCACGCCTAGCTCAAGTGCGCTGATAAAGGTCAGCGCATCTGAATGCGCATCAATGTAAGCCTTTGAAGGCGCATGAAATGCAGGGGGTTGGCATCCATCCGGCAGGGCTTTCGATCGATCTAGGCGCTCGGTTCGGGAGATTGATCTAGGCGTTTGGTTCGGGCGAGCGATCTAGGAGTTTGGTTCGGGTGCTTGGTTTTAGTCGCGGGGCGAAGCTGATTGAGGACTTGCGATGAGAAGGACGGTCAAATCATTCACATTGGTACCGGTCGGGCCTGTGCGAATGAGCGCATGAGCCTGATCGAGAACGGTGTAGCTGTCGTTTCGATCCAGCGCCTCTTGTGCCTGAGGAATACTTTGCCAAGTTTGTGCTGTGACCATCGCGCCGGCGGCGTCTGTTGGGCCATCGCTGCCATCTGAGCCGAGCGAAAAGAGCAGGCTTTGCGGCGGCAAAAGGGAAGATGCGGAAAGGGCGAGCTCTTGATTTCGGCCGCCTTTGCCGGAACCCTTTAGTGTGACCGTCGTTTCACCGCCACAGATGATGGCGAGCGGTCCATCCTCGAGATGTGCTCTTGCAATTTGCGCGAGAAAGCGCCCGGCCTCTCTCGCTTCGAGATTGAGCTGATCGCTGAGAAAAAGCGTGCGGTATCCGAGGAATTCGGCGACTTGTTGCGCACGTTGACATAATTGACGCACAGACCCGCGGATGAAGGTGCGGACCTGCGGGAGCTGCTTGGGCGTTTCTTCAAAGGGAGGAAGCAGCAAAGTCGGCGCATAGCGCTGAAGTAAAGTTCTGACCTCCGCGCAGGTGGATCGGTCTGCCGTAGCTGGGCCAGAAGCGATGACATCGGGCGGATCGCCCAAAACATCAGAGAGGAGTATTTGGGTGATTGAGGCGGGGGCGGCGACTTGAGCGAGGCGCCCGCCTTTGATTTTTGAAAAATGTTTGCGAATCGCATTGATCTCATGAATATCCGCCCCAGCTGCGAGAAGCTTTTGTGTCAACTTCTGAAGCAAGGTCAAATCCATACCGGGAATGGGCGCTTCAACGAGAGCGGATCCTCCGCCTGAAATGAGTAAAAGGAGATGGTCTTTTTCGTCTAGGCTTTGAGCCAGCGCCAAAGCCTTTTCGGCGGCCATGAGGCTGCGCTCATCGGGGACGGGATGTGCCGATTCAACAATTTCCAAATCGCTTTTGAAGCGGACGCGCAGATCACTTGTGACGGTGCTTGCTGTGTGACCTTCTTTGGTGATTACCAGGCATTTTTTGAGGCAAAGCCCTGTGGAGAGCGCCGCTTCGGTCATGCGAAGTGCCGCTTTACCAATCGCGAGAAGATGCGTCGGCTGAGGTTGATCTTCACGATTCAAAACGTCGACAACACCATCCCAAGGATCGGCTGCTTGGAGGGCGCTTTGAATGATTTCTTGCGCATGAAAAGGAAGATCTTGTTCGTGAATGAATGGTTTCATCTAAAAAGTAACCACAAGACGAAAATCAGGACAATTGAGCTCAAACCTTCTAAGAGCGTGACCAAAGTTTGCGTCTTATATCCTTCTTCTGTTTTGAGCTTTGTAAAGTTCGTGACGACCCAGAAATAAGAGTCATTAGCGTGAGAGACCGTCATGGCACCAGCGCCGATGGCGAGCACCGTCAAAACGCGCAAAATGTTGCTATCTAAGCCGAGCGTGACCATGAGGGGCGCCATAATTCCAGCCGTAGTGACGAGGGCGACCGTTGAAGAGCCTTGAGCTGTTTTAAGAATCGCAGAGAGCAGGAAGGGGAAGACAATGCCGAGTCCCGCGAGGACAGTGGCGTTATCTTTGATGTAATCGACGAGCCCAGAAGTAGAAATGACGCGGCCTAAAATGCTACCTGCCGCCGTGATGAAGAGAATCGGTCCGCAGGTTTGAAGCGTTTTTTCAGTGACGCTGCGCAAATCCGTATCTTTGAAATGACGAAGCAGCGGTAAGGCGATGATGAGTCCCAGAGCCAAAGCGACGACGGGCGTGCCGAGGAAGGAGAAGAGATCTTTGAAAAACCCCGTCAACTTCAAGGCGGAGAAGATAGAACCGAAAGCCATGAGTAAGACCGGCAAGACGATGGGCGCAAAAGACCAAAACGCACCGGGCCTTTTTTTAGAAAGGAGCTCATCGGTGAGCGCGTCGGCATCGATATGTTCGAGATCTTCGGCTGTTGTCATATTTGCGAGCTTTTTGGCAAAGATGTAAGCCGCTAAAAGCGCAGGAATGGAAACGATGGTGCCGAGCCCCATGAGCAGCAAGAGGTTTTGACCGACACCCAAAGTGTCTGCAGCGGCGATGGGTCCAGGCGTGGGCGGAATGAAAACGTGTGCGGCGTAAAGACCCGCGGATAGACAGACGGCGAGGGCAGCTGCTTTGTGCTGGGTACGGCGGGCTAAAGCGCGGCGGATGGGGTTCAAAATAACGTAACCAGAATCACAAAAGACGGGGACAGAAACGATCCAGCCCATGATCAGCATGGCGAGCTCAGGATGTTTGGGGCCGATCCACTTGACAACGCACTCAGAAATCGTAATGGCTGCACCGGAGTGTTCGAGGATCGATCCGATGAGCGCACCGAAGATGATGACGAGACCGATCCCTTGAAAGGTGCTCGCAAAGCCGGAAGAAATGGTGGTGACGAGCCCCGGGCGGAGGACTTGACCGTTCTCTTCGATGTTTTGGAGCGGGATTCCGGAGACAAGTGCAAAAACACAAGACACGGATAAAAGAGCCAAGAAGGGGTGAATTTTCCATTTGGCAATCAGAGCAATCAAAGCAATGATTGACAGGATGAACACAATAACCAAGACGGGACCGGACAACATAAGCGCCTCCTAGGTCTATGCCACAAAAAACACAAGGAGATTTTGTGGCGTTTTGTTCAAATTGCATTCATCATAACAGAAGCAAGGCAAGAGACAAGCAAAAAAAATGCGCCTGAGGCGCAAAAGAAAAAGCCCGCGCACGAGGCGCGGGACTTTTAGGGAACCAGCACAGGATTGCTATCTTCTTTTCTCGGCAGACCGGCTTCTTCGAGCAAGGCCATGAATGGATCTGGATCGAGTTCTTCGACGTTATAGACGCCGGGCTTTTTCCAAACGCCGTCTAAGACGAGTTTCGCACCGATCATCGCGGGCACACCGGTCGTATAGGACACGGCTTGTGCACCGGTTTCGCGGTAGCAGCTTTCGTGATCACAGATGTTATAGATGTAGTGCGTTTTCTCTTTTCCATCTTTGATCCCTTTGAAAATACAGCCGATATTCGTTTTGCCTTTCGTTCTCGGGCCGAGGCTCGCGGGGTCGGGAAGGACGGCTTTCAAAAACTGTAGCGGAATGATTTCTTGACCTTGAAATTGAATGGGTTCAATGGAGGTCATGCCGACATTTTCAAGGCAGCGCAGGTGGGTGAGATAGCTTTGACCAAAGGTCATAAAGAAGCGAATGCGCTTGATCCCAGTGATGTTTTGGGCGAGACTTTCGAGTTCTTCGTGGTAGAGCAGGTACATGTCTTTTTGACCCACTTCATCAAAGGTGTATTCACGCTTAATCTCAAGGGGCTTTGTTTCATGAAAGCGGCCATTTTCCCAATAGCGGCCGTTCGCGCTGACTTCGCGGATGTTAATTTCAGGGTTAAAGTTCGTCGCAAAGGGATAGCCGTGATCGCCGCCGTTGCAGTCGAGGATATCGATTTCATGAATTTCATCAAAATAGTGCTTGAGTGCGTAGGCGCTGTAAACACCGGTGACACCAGGGTCAAAGCCTGAGCCCAAAATCGCCGTGAGACCCGCTTTTTCAAAGCGTTCACGATAGGCCCATTGCCACTTATACTCAAACTTTGCGGTATCTTCAGGTTCGTAATTGGCTGTGTCAAGGTAGTGCACCCCACAGGCGAGGCAAGCGTCCATGATCTTCAGATCCTGGTAGGGCAAAGCGAGATTCATGACGATGTCGGGTTTTTCGTCTTTGATGAGGGCAATCAGTTGATCGACTTGATCTGCGTCGACTTGGCGCGCTTTGAGTTTGCAACCGCGGCCTTTGAGTTTTTCGACCAAGGCTTCGCAGCGGCTGAGCGTGCGACTGGCAATGGTCAACTCGTTAAATGTTTCTGCGTATTGGACGCACTTATGGGCGACTACGGAGGCGACGCCACCGGCGCCGATCATGAGGGCTTTGGGCATGGGGATACCTCTTTCTATAATTTATTGGTCGTTTCCATAGACTCTAGATTTTTTTAGATTTCTAGACGTGTCTAAAATTTCTGGACGTGGCGTTATTCTAGCACGGCTAAGCTGATGCGGGCGGCATTGAGTGTGAAGGGTGATGGAACGCAACTTAAAGTAAAGTGAGCTTTAAGGAGCTGTGACGCTCGAGAGAAGAAAATGACACATCGAGTGGTGTGAAACGTTCTCTGACTGAAAGGTCCATGATAAAATGCAAAGAACGTTCTGTGAGCGAGAGGCTTTTCCGACCGCGAGCTTGAATGGACAATTTGAACATGTGGTCTGATGATGGTGAGTGAGACGATGATCAGGTAGGCGCATGCTGAAATTGTCTCAGCTGAGGGTCGGAAAAGCTTTTTGTTTTTATTTGTTGTTCAAAGCTCTTGGCCATAAGCTGTTGCAAGATGTTGTAGGCCTTGTAAGTAGGACTTTAAGCAGATGATTTAAGTGTCCGATCAGTGCCCAAATCTTTAGATGAAATGTATGAGGAGGCAGCAGATGTGCCAGAGACAAGATTCCCGTTTAGCAATCATGAGTATTCTTGTTTACGATCGGATACAGGCCAAAAAAGTCAATGAGCTTTTGCATGAGTTCGGTGACCGGATCGTCGGGCGTATGGGACTGCCTTATAAAGACCGTGATCTTTCGGTGATCTGCGTGGTGATGGACGCGACCAATGATGAGATCGCGAATGTGTCGGGCCGTTTGGGGCGCTTAGAAGGGGTTACCTGTAAGGTGCTTTACGCCAAGAACCGTCAGGAGCAATCCAAGAGCAACGAAGCCTGAGAGGCGCGGGCAAGGCTGGGTAATGAAGCTTGAGACGCGGGCAAAATCACAGCGCTAAACTGGCCTGCTGCGCTTTGCCATAAGGCGTGTAATGCTCTGTGTCGATATTCAGCTCCAATGAGACGGGGCAGTGATCTGAGCCCATGACGTCATCATGAATTTCGGCCGCGACCATGCGATCTTTGAGTTCCGGGCTGATGCAAAAGTAGTCGATTCTCCAACCGACGTTTCGTGGGCGGGCCATGGCTCGATAGCTCCACCAGGTATAGCGATCCGTTTGATCAGGATAATAGTGGCGGTAGGTATCAATAAAGCCGCTGTCCAAAAGTTCACTGAATTTCCCGCGTTCTTCGTCAGAAAATCCCGGATTGAAGTGGTTGCTATCTGGGTTTTTGAGATCAATCTCCTGATGCGCGACATTTAGATCGCCGCAGACAATCACGGGGCGCACTTGAGCACGCGCATTGAGATAGGCGCGAAAGGCGTCCTCGAAGGACATACGGTAGGGAAGACGGCGCAGTTCTCCTTGACTATTGGGGACATAGACATTGACGAGGTAGAAGTCGGGATATTCAAGCGTGAGGACGCGCCCTTCGTGATCGTGTTCATCGATCCCTATCCCCAGGTGAACTGAAAGGGGTTCGTAACGCGTGTAGATACAAGTTCCAGAATAGCCTTTTTTATCTGCGTAATTCCAAAAGCTGTGATAGCCTTCGAAATTCAGATCAATCTGTCCCTCTTGCAATTTGGTTTCTTGCAAGCAGACGAAGTCGGCATCAAAGGCGTGAAAGGCTTCTGCAAAATTTTTCTTCACGATGGCGCGTAAGCCATTAACATTCCAAGAGATAAATTTCATGTGACTCCTTAGGGTGGGGCTTTTGTACTCGAGTTTAGAAGACGAGTTTAGTTCATCTGTATCTTTAGTCCATCTGCATCGAGCTTAGCCAATCTGCTTCATAGTTTAGCGAAAGCGTACAAGCGATGGGAAGCCAGAGGAAAGGCATCAAGGAGCTGCGACATATTCTTGTGAGCGTTAAGATAGGGGTAAAAGTAAAAGAAAGCCCCAGCATTTAGGGCTAAAGTTAGGGTTCAAGTTAGGGCTCAAGAGCGAAAGATTTGGATTTTGAATTAAAGAGGAGAATCAGCATGCAAGAACGAGCGCCAAAGCGATCGGCTCAGGCGATCGAAGTCGAACAACAGCCGTCCTTGGATTGGAGCTGGGTCCAGAATTGGATCTCACTTTGCGCAAAAGAAGGGCGCTTTCCCCGAAACACTTACGAGCAGGTTTTGGCCTGTGATGCGTCCGGGAAGACGAATCTAGAGCAGGCTTTGGCCGCGCTTCTTTACACGGAGAATCCGTATCATCCGTATCGATTGATGTGTGAATTAGCTCTTTCAGATGGAGCGCCTAGCGACATGCATGAAGCTTTGCGTCATGTCGTCGCTCTCGCTTTGGACGAGGCGGAACAAAGCAAAAAAGAGCTTCGAATTTTTGTGCCGATGCATGCGCTTGAAGTGAGTGACGCTTGCTTGAGAGAAGCAGGATTTTGGCCCGTCGCCTTTGAGCGGCAAAGGGAATTCGATAAGGCGACTTGGGAAGCAAAGGTCCAAAATGAGGGGATGGCCGAAGCTGTGATCCATGGTTTGTCGGAGGCCAAAAGCGAGGACCTGATCTTGTTGGCCAGCGCTGCCTTGAATCGGTACATGGACGTTTATGATCAGCTGGATCCTTTGAGCAAGGCTTTGTCACGGGCGACGTGGGAGCGTTCGATGTTGCGAGGCTTGAATCCGTCGCAGTCTTTTTATTGGAGGAAGGACGAGTCACAGGTGAATCCGAGCTATCGATTTTGGTTGACGGAGGCTGCTCGCCCCAAGTGTCCGGAAGTCGAGACCTGCGCCGAAGTTGGGGCGTACCCGGCCGCTCCGATATGCGCCGAAGTCGGGGCGCACCCAGCCGTCCAAGAACGCCTCGATTCAGCCCGAAATAGCGCACAAGAAAAAACGGCGGAACTCAGATTGTTTTCACATTGTTTCGAACAAGCCGCAAGACGTCCTCGGCGAGAAGATTTAAGATTCCAGGAGCTTCCTGATGTGGCACCACTTCAGGGCGATGACCTTCGCTTTGTTGAAGCTTGTGTGAAGGCTTTGGATGCAACGAAATTACGCTATATCGTCACGGATCAAGATCTGCAAAGCGTGCAACTCGAATCTCTGTTAGGTGGGCGGATTTGTTATATGGGGCTTTGGTATGGTCGTGAACACATCGAAGAAGAATGAGGTGATCAAGCAATGATGCAGGATTGGTTTTTGAAGGCCAAATTGGGCATTTTTGTTCATTGGGGCATTTATGCGGTGGGCGATGTCAGTGAAAGTTGGAGTTTTCATAATGGCGTCATTTCCTATGAAGACTACATGAAACAGCTAGACGGTTTTACAGCTGCGCATTTTGATGCCAAAGCGTGGGCAGACTTGTTTCGCCGATCGGGCGCACGTTATGCCGTTTTGACCACGAAGCACCACGACGGGGTCGCGCTCTTTGATACCAAAGGGAGTGATCTGTCTGTGGTGAAAAAGACCCCTGCTGCCAGAGATCTCATTGCGGAGTATACGGAAGCGATGCGTGAAGCGGGCTTGAAAGTCGGTCTTTATTTTTCGTTGATTGATTGGAGCGATGAACGCTATCGTTCCATTTATCCTGAGGGCGTGCGTCCTGAAGATGCGACAAAAGATGTTTTCGGCTCACCGGCAGGTGGCCCCGAAGATCCGGAACGTTGGGAAGCCTTTTTGGCCTTCAATGAATTGCAGATGCAAGAGATTTTGAACAACTATGGAAAAGTGGATCTCATCTGGTTTGATGGGGACTGGGAACGCTCTGCAGCGCAGTGGCGCGCCAAGGAAATCCGTGAATTTTTGCATCGCCAAAATCCTGATATCGTCATCAATTCACGCTTGCAAGGCTATGGAGATTACGCGACGCCTGAACAGGGGATTCCCGTTAGAGCGCCCAAAGGTCCCTTCGAATTTTGCACGACGATCAATGAGAGTTGGGGGTGGCGTCCTTCGGACTTGAATTATAAAAGCAGTCGCCAGTGCATCCGCATGTTCTGCGATGTGATCAGCCTCGGTGGAAACTTGCTCCTCGATTTGGGGCCCAAGCCCGACGGCACGATCGATGAACGCTATGTCAGAGTCCTTGAAGATCTCGGTCGCTTCATTAGGGATCATGAGGAAGCTATCTATGAGACGAGCGCGGGCATTCCCGCCTCTTGCTATGGCAGTGGGAGTGTGCTGTCCTCGGATCGCAGGGCGCTTTATCTTTTTCTCTACGATCAGCCGAGTGAATTCATTTGTGTCAAAGGGCTTCGCAGCTCGATCAAAAGCATTTCTGTTTTACATTCTGGGCAAGCGCTCAAGTGGAACTGGACAGGGGGCGCCCCTTGGAATGGTATTCCAGGGACGCTTTGGATCAAAGGTGATGAGATCCGTATGCATGATTTAGCGACGGTGATCAAACTTGAGTTTGAAGATGAGCTAGATTGGATCGACACCGAAGGTCAAGCTGTGACGCAAAACTGAAAAAAGACGCGTCAAGGCCAAAAAAGAAGCTTGCAGCAAAGGGCCATCACGGATGTGCTTTTGGATCGTAGACAGGCGCAAAAGCCGAGACATGCGCCAGAGCTGATGCTTAAGATTCAGTCGAGGTGAGGAAAATGGAACCATCAGCAGAACAAGAAAGAATTATGAGAGAAGCTGAGTGCCCATCAGCTGAGTCCCCATTAGAAAAAAACTGTTCAGCGGCAACAGATGCCGTTACAGACGCCGTTAGAGATGCCGTTACAGATGCCGATTGGGAACTGTTTAGAGCGAGCTTGCTTTGGGGCGAAAAAGTACCTGAAACATGGTTCAAAGATTTGAGCGAGAAGCAACTTCGCGCGTGGATCGAGCAACGCGGGATTGAGCTTCGGGCGAGCGAAGAGGTTCTAGAAGATGCCCGTTTGCATGAGCGCCCAGATTTTCGCGCCAAGGTGAAACTCGCTGCAGCTCGAGATGAGACATACCTTTATTTCGCACTGCACATTGAGCCGAAAGCTCAGGTGGCGGGGCATTTAATTCGCATCATTCTTGATCCTTTGCGCACACAAGAGCTGATTTGGCAAGGTGATGTCTGCTTGCCCGTCGAGATGGCGTCACGTGCGTCTTGTGCGCCGCTTCAGGTCAAAGCGCACGAAGAACTTCATATTCGCCCCATTTCAGAAGGCGGTTTGGCGATGCCCCACTATGAAAGTCGTGATTATGCGGCTTATCGTTATGCCTCAGATATTTTGTTGCTTCGCTTAGCTCAAGAAGATCTATGTGCACTGATAGGACAAGGAAGAACACAGATTGAAGAGGGCGACTGTTTTGCGTACAACGTTTGTGTGAACGCGCTGCCCGAGGATCCAAAAAAACGCGGGCGCATCACGAAGACCGCAGAGCGCCAAAAGGTTTTTGCGGCACCGCCCGCACTGATCGAAAAGAGCTTGCGCGGAGATCGTTTTGACTGCTCACTTTACGGGGGGCTTTTGCTTTTCCAAAAGGCGCAGCTCGAGCCTTTGCGTGATGAGCGGTATTTATATCAACAGTTGAGCTTTCTTTATGCTGCGGCCTATACCGAGTTGACGATGACGGGTGATTTTCCAGAATCGATCGAAGTGCTTTGGCAGACGAAAAATAAGTTGCTCCTTCAAAGTGAAAAAAGCGTTCTAAAACCAGAAAAAACAAGCGAGTCGGAGGTCGTTTATTCAAAGCATACAGCGACAGAGGGATGGGCGCCCTGGCTACTTGCTGATCAGCCTCCGCCAAATCTGACGTATGAACGGACGCGCCATAGCTTTGAACTTTTGTATGAAGCGAAGGATTTGGGGCTTCGCCTCGCTGTGACGTCGGACTTTATCTTAATTCGGGAGGACTTTTGAGATGATGCCTGCACCACAAGATGCATTTGCGCCCCGCGTCTATCACTGCATAAAGAATAGCCGTCCTCTGGCGCAAGCTGATTTGGAACCGGATGGACTTTTTTGGCGAGAAAGCGCTTGGACGGAATCCTTTGTCGATATCGAGGGGGCGCTCAAAGCGAAGCCGCGTTTTAATACACGCGTCAAGATGAGCTGGACAGATGAAGGCTTGCTCGTTTTAGCAGAGTTGGAGGGAGAAGAGATACGGATCACCTGTGATCAGCATGATCAAGTGATTTTTCAAGATACGGATTTTGAAGTCTTTATCGATCCGGGGAATAAAGGGCAAAGTTATCTTGAATATGAAATTAACGCAGCGGGGGTCGATTGGGATTTGCTTCTGACAAAACCTTATCGAAATGCGGGACGCCCGATTGACGCGTTTGAATATCGGTCGGCGGCGAAGACCTTTGATGAACGTTATCGAGATTGCGATCTTTACGAAGGAGAAACGGAACGCGGCGGTCTTCGTGATCAGGCCAATGCGGTGTCGCAAAGGCTTCAAACGCTGGATCTTGCGCATGATCCTGCATCCGACCCTGCATCCGATCCAGTTTTCGAGTTAGCAACGCCCCAAGAAAATACAAGGGCCGATCGTTCGCCCAGTGGCTTTTTCAAGAAGACGCAGTTGATCTATGAGGGGGAGCGCGTCAAAGGCTGGCGCGTGCTTTGCTTCTTTCCCTTTGCTGTGGTGCATTCGGTGGATCCAGAACGCCATATCCCAGGGTATGAGCCAGAAGGGATAAAAGTCGGTGACCTGTGGCGCATCAATTTTTCACGGGTCCATTGGAATCCTGAGCGCTTTGAAATGGGTGATACACGGTATCCCAAAGCGCGCTTACAAAATGGTCAATTGGCGCCTGAAGAAAATTGGGTGTGGAGTTCACAAGGCTTGATTAATATGCATGTGCCTGAGCGTTGGGGGCTTTTATTTTTTGAGGACCAAGCAGGAATGGAGCGCGAAATGCCGGAGGAGGTTTTGGCGCGAGAACGCCTTTTTGTCGCTTATTATCTCGTCCAAAAGCACGAAGGACAAAGCGCCGATGAAATAAGGGCCCTGCTGCAAAACGTAGATCCTAAGCTGAGTTATGAGGCGACACGTCATCAGTTTGAACTGAGCTTGCTCTCCGAAGATGAGACGCAGCGCTTTTCCTTGTTTTCCGATGGCAGCTTTGAGGTG
This sequence comes from Bacillota bacterium, assembly GCA_023388205.1. Lineage (GTDB taxonomy): Bacteria > Bacillota > Clostridia > Saccharofermentanales > Fastidiosipilaceae > JAEWGS01. The sequence continues at coordinate 8,570 of JAEWGS010000025.1, read as the reverse complement.
TATGAGGCTTAAGTGAATTAGATCATGCGAGATCCAGCGGGGGCTATCGAAGCTCATCGAAGCCTACTTCATTTGGAGCCTATCTTCGTAAATTTAACGAGAAATTAAAGATTGCTCGATCAGCTTTCGGTAAGATAAGTGAAAGTTTGCATCATGTGGACTGAGATAAAAGTGTGAGATCTTTAGACACGATCGAAGTCTTTAGAAACGATCGGAGTGGCCGACGGATTGAGATGGTCGATGATCGATTTGAATGGTGCAAGCGAAAGGAGGTACTCATGAAAACATTGAAGAAATGGACCAGCGGCGTGACTGCGGCGGCTTTGACCTTTGGCGCGTTGCTTCTACCGATTCGTGCGGAAGAAACGACGGCGCAAACCGAAGCGGGACAGACCGAAGCGGCGCAAACCGATGCGGGACAAACTGATGCGGAGCAGACCGTACAAAGCAATACTGAGTCAGAAAATGCTGTGCTTGGGACCACCGATGAAGTCAAGCTCAACAGCAAATACAGCGCTTTGGAAGATTTGGACCCAGCTTTGGTTGAAGCATTGAAATCGACATTCCAGACGAAAAAGACACAGTCGGGTAAGGTCGACGTTGAAATCAAGGTGACGCCGACGAAAGATCAAGCGACGAATAAGCTCGATCTCGAAGGTCATTTCGTTGCGAATCCAGACGGGACAGCTCGCGGATCGTTTGAGCTCGAACTTGAAGAAGACAACAAAAAGAATAAAGGTCATCTCGATTTGTATCAGGTCAAAGAGGGCGAAAACAGCGTGACCTATATCTCCGCGCAAACACCTGAACAGAAAAAAATTCAAAAGGCGACTGTGCCTTTGAACTTGAACGAGATCTCGGAGCTCAATCAAGAATTGCAAAGTCAGATGAGCGATCAGATGATTTTCAAAAAAATTGAGCAGGACAACGATGAGGTTGAAATTTTGCAACTCATCCCGGTGCGTGCTTGCTTGAATGCGATCTTTAACAGCCCGAAATTTGAAAAGCAGCTCGAAGAGAGCATGAAAGAAAATGAGGCCTTGATTTCAGGGCAGCAACAGCTCAATCCCGCTGTCGCGCTGAGTGCGATTAAGTCTTATATCGGCTTCTTTGACAGCATGTTGGCCCACACGGAAAAAAGCTTGGGCGAGACGTTGGTTTTGCCGATCAAGCTGACTTACAACACCCACACGAAGATGGTTGAAGAAGTGGAGTTGGATTGGAAAGACACCTTCCAGCAGATCGTTTTTATGTTCAGTCTTTTGAGCAGTCAACAAAACGAGTTGCCAGCGATTGAAGAGTTCAAGATCAAAGTGAGCGATATTCAACAGAAGGATCAAGCGGAAGAGGTCGTTGTGCCTGAAGATGTGAAAGCTCAGGCAGAAGAGATGAATCCTGTGGAACCGAAGACAGAGAAAGAAACCGTTGCGACAGAAACGGGCGCAGTTGCGGCAGAAACAAGCGCTGAAGCGACAGAAACAACACAAAGCAACTGAACCAAATCTCGAGCGGATGAACGGATCCAAAGTGATCTTTGTGAGATGATCAGGAGCGCAGATGCGCTCCTTTTTTCAACGAAAACTTTAATTGATATTCGCTTTGAGCCTGAGGATGAGGAGGATGATGAATGAAAAATCCCGTGATTTTACAAAGCTTTGAGTGGTATTTGCCAGATGATGGAAGCTTTTATCAAAAATTAGCTGCAGAAGCGAAGACGCTCAAAGAAGAAGGCTATACCGCTGTTTGGCTTCCGCCGGTATGCAAAGCGACCGGCCCGAATGATGTGGGGTATGGCATCTACGATCTCTTTGATTTGGGTGAATTTGAGCAAAAGGGTGGACGGCGCACGAAATATGGCACAAAAGAAGAACTTCTGGCCTGTATTTCAGCTTTGCATGACGCGGGTCTCTTAGTTTATGCGGACGTTGTCATGAATCACAAGGCGGGGGCCGATGAAGCCGAATGCTGTCAGGCAGTGCCCGTCAATCCAGATCAGAGGCTTGAAGAGATTGGCCCGATGCGCGAGATTGAAGCGTGGACGCGCTTTGATTTCCCCGGCCGCGCAGGGAAATACAGTGATTTTACCTGGAACTGGACTCATTTTACGGGCGTTGACTATGATCAGCGAAGCGGTGAGTCGGGCATTTTTCGCATTATTGGAGAAAACAAGGGCTTTGCGCAGGCCGTTTCGCGAGAAAAAGGCAATTTTGACTATCTGATGTTTGCGGACATCGACCATGCGCATCCAGACGTCCGCGAACACTTGATTGACTGGGCGCTATGGTTTATTGAAGAAACGGGTGTGGACGGCTTCCGCTTGGATGCAGTGAAGCATATGGATGCTCAATTTGTGCAATATTTTACAGATCGAATCGCGGAGGAGATGAAAAAGCGTGGGCGCGACTTTTATCTCTTCGGTGAAAATTGGGTGCGCGATACGGATAAGAATGAGAAGTTGCTTGATCGGACAGAAGGTTCGCTCGATCTTTTCGACGTGGGTTTGCATTTTAGTTTCTTTGATGCAGCAAATGCCGGCGAACATTATGATCTGAGAACCTTATTCGACAGTTCCTTGACGAAAGAGCGTCCCATGCAAACCGTGACTTTTGTTGATAACCATGACACGCAGCCTGGGCAGGCGCTCACCTCTTGGGTCAAAGCTGAGTTTAAGGCGCAGGCTTACGCGGGGATTTTGTTGAGAAAAGATGGATATCCTTGTGTTTTCGCCGCTGATCGCATGGGCGCAAAAGGTCCGGAACCGCAAGCGAGCTGTCAGGAAACGCTGCTCAAATTATTGAAGCTTCGACGCGCTTTGGCTTATGGCGATCAAAGTGATCACTTTGAAAATGAACATGCGATTGCTTGGGTGCGTCACGGACTAGAGGGCGAAGATCGGCATAAATTGGTGGTGATTTTATCGAACGGGCCTTCGGAGCCGTTGCATATTTCTTTGGGTGAAGATCAAGCGGGCAAGTGCTTTGTGGAGTATTTTGGGACCTTGCCTGAGGCAAAAGTTCAGCTTGATGAAAATGGCGCTGCTTCTTTTGACGTCGCTGCGGGGCAGTTGGCCTGCTTTGCGGAGGAAGGTTTGGATTTGGACGCCATAATTCGAGAAATCGAAGGGGCGTAAGGCCGCTTCTGATGGCGCCTCCTGATGTACACGTGTCAAAAGAGGACGAGATTAACGCGCTCGGAGGATGTTTGAGAGTTCTTGAAGCACCTGAGAAATTTCTTCTCGGGTGTTTCTTTCGTCAAAGGAAAAACGGATGAGTCCACTCTGTTCGCTGCCTAAGAGCCGGTGAATCTGAGGTGCACAGTGACTGCCGACGCGACAAATCAGTCCGAGGCGAGCGGCTAGTTCATTTGCGAGATCCGAAGTATCGATATCTTTGACACGAAAAGAGACGATGGGAAATTCTGCAGAGCTAAACAACTCTATGCCAGGAAGATTTTGGGCCGAGTCAATAAAGCTTCGGGTGAGGTCGAGGGCGTGCGCAAAATGCGCGCGTTCTTGTTGCGGTTGATGCTGAGAATTGAGGAGCTTGGAGAGTGACAAAATGGCGGGGAAATTGTAAGTGCCTAATTCGAAAACATCCGGCATTTTGGCGGGTTGATGCACGTTAAAAGAGTGTTGTCCGGTTCCGCCTGAAAACACTTCTGTCGCTTGGTCTTGCCTGAGATAGAGCAAGCCGAGTCCAGGCAGTGCCCCAAACCCCTTGTGTCCAGAGCAGGCAAAAGCGAGGGGCCGCAGCTCAGACAAGCAGTCACTTATGGGAAGTCGCCCCGCAGATTGAGCGAGATCTAAGATGAGGCGCTGGGGCCGGCACTCGGCAAAAAGAGCGTCAAGAGGCGTCACTTCGCCGGTGACATTGGAGACGTGAGAAAGAACAAAGAAGTCTTGTTCCAGTTGAACGTCCTCAGGAAGTTTAGGCAAGATGCGTCCTCGTGCATCATGGGGTAAGACTTTGATATCGATCTGCTTTCGATCTTGTAGTCGAGCGAGAGGGCGCAAAACGGCATTGTGTTCATAGGGGCTAATCCAGACGCGATCTCCCTCTTGGATGAGACTTTCGAGCAAAAAATTCAGAGCGTAAGTTGCGCTGGGGACAAAAGCAAAATGCCGGGCCTCAGAAGCGGCGAGCGCGTCAGAGAAAAAGTAAGCGGCGACTTGCTCACGTGTTTGTTCGATGAGCGAGGCGCCCGGGTCGCCGCTTGGACCCAATGCGCGCATGGGAGAGGGTCCGATTCCTTCGCGTAGGGCTTCGATGAGTTCGGGATAAAGAAGTCCTTTGGTGGAGGCTGAGTCAAAATAAATCATGAGCGCTCCTTTTTTGAATCAAAAGCCTTTTCGTCCGCCGCTTCTTGCTGCAAGAGGGCTTGCCAAGGGGCGAGAGGCCTGGGCCGAGAGAAGCAGTGTTTTGAGGGAAAAGCTTCTTCGAGAGGAGCTTTTTCGGCGATCTGGGACAAAAAAGGCAAGGGGCTTTCATGGGCTTGATGGGTGTCAATGAGAAGCGACAAACCACAACCTTTAGACACGACGCCAGGGGTCGGGATGAGCCTTAGTGTCCAGTCTTTTGTCGTTGAAAGCAAAGCGATTTCGCGTTTGAGTGCCTGCTCGAAACGAAGCAGATCTTGACGTTCTTGAAAATGGACCAAAAATTGCATGGGCTTAAGGTTTCACAACTCGATAATTTGAGAGCCAGCCGATGATTTGATACATATTTCCGACTTCGCCCACCTGCAGGTGGCCTTTGCGCTGGTAATTGTCTAAACAAAGTCCACAGCTCATGAGTTCAACGCCTTTTTCAGCTAACAGGCCCAGATCGGCCAAAATGCTTTCTTCGTGTTCGTCGAGTGGTTCATCTTTGTGTGTGGTCAAAAAGACCGCGCGATCGTAAAAAATGATGGCTTTGGGCAGAGATGAACTCTCCGTAAGACTATAGATAAAGCTCGAGATGAGGCGGCGCCCGAAGCTGTTCTTGGGATCGACACCCAGCCGATCGCGATCAAAGAGGATGATATAGTCATCATTGGAGGGCAGGTCGCATGCTTTTTCTCGCGCTTCAAGTCTGTGCAAAGCCTCAGGATCCGGGGAAAAGTGAAGGAGATAAGTTCGACCCTCACCGCTTTCGACGGCTTCGTTCGTTTCGTTGACATCGATGTGATAGTGCAAGCTTTTCGCCAGCCGGCGTAGATTTTCGACGGCTTCTTGATTGTCGACGCAAACATCAAAGACGGAATTGGGCTGAGCCTGAATTTGTTTTTTGGTTTTGATCACGGGTAGGGGGCAGGCGAGGCCGAGGCAATCAATGAGCAGGGACATCTTATTTCCTCCTTGTCATAAATGAAAAAATCAGCGGATCACGAGAAGGCAAAGTGCCTTCAGCGAAGTGCCTTCATCATAGCAGGTGAATGAGCGACTCGCGACTGGATGCGACAGGTAAAAAACGACCGATATCGGCGGCGTGATAGCCGTTTTCTTTGAGTTGTGACAGGAGTTTTTCTGCGCGGTCTTCAGCTACGGCAAGCAAGAGCCCACCTGAGGTTTGTGGATCAAAAAGAAGCGGGCGCAGCGGATGATCCGCGTGCCGAAAGGATAAGTAAGGGCTGTAGTTTTTCTCATTTCGCAAAAGCCCAGCCGTCAAAAAACACTGGGCGATGGCTTCGCGGACATAAGGGAGCAGAGGGATTTTGTGGATGAACAGTTCTAGGCGAAGCTTGGGTTCGGCGTTTTTATTCACTTGTGCGCTTTCTTTTGTATGAGAGGGGGGATCGATAGACCTTTCAAAAGAAGTTGTATCCGACATCCCGAGCATCTCCAAGGCGTGTCCGATCAAGCCAAAACCGGTGACATCGGTCGCCGCGTGAACCCCGAAGTCATGGGCTAAAAAAGCGGCTTTTGCATTGAGTTTCAAAAGCTCATCGTAGAGCGCTTCTTGGGCATCTTTGGGAAGGGCGTCTGCCACTTGAGCAGCACTGAGCAATCCGACTCCGAGCGCTTTGGTCAAAATAAGGTGATCCCCCGCTTTTGCCCCGTGGTTATAAAGAATCTGCTCCGTCGGCACGAGACCAGTGACGCAAAAGCCAAGTTTAGGTTTGGGGTCATGAATTGAATGCCCCCCAGCGAGAGATACATTCTGTTCAACAAAGACAGAAGCGGCGGCCTGCAACATTTGGGCTAAAGTTTTCTCGTCTTCTTTTTGAGGCCAGCACAAGATCGATAGCGCGAGCGTGGGTTTGGCGCCCATGGCATAGAGATCACTCAAAGCGTGCACGGCGCAGACGCGGCCAAAGATTTCGGGATCAGCAATAAAAGGCGGGAAAAAGTCGACGCTCTGGACGAGCGACAGACCTGGGGCGACCTCATACACCGCGGCATCATCGGCGTTTTCGTAGCCTGTGAGTAGGTGAGGATCCGGATTTTGGCTTCGGGGCAAAGACTTGAGCAAGCGACTCAAGGCATCGGGGGGCATTTTTGCATTACAGCCACCGCACACGTGAAGCGGATGATTCAAAGATTCCTTGAGTTCTTGAGACATAGGCATTTCCTTTCGACGTGCATTGATATGGGGCGCGCTGCGTCGCGATTGGAGCCGCGAGCGCCATCGGAACGGAGCCGTGAGCGGGCCGCCGGACCGCCGGGCTGAGTCAAACAGAGAGCCGCCCCGAGCCAAGTGCTCCTACAGGAAAGAAGCAGCACGCTTAGAATGTATGCTTGCGCTTATAGTTTAGAATACGCGAATTAAATTAGAACGTTAGAACGCATGCATCATTTTCTATATTGGCCATAGGCGCCTCATACACTCGATGCACCTGATGCGCCAAATGCACCCGATGCGCATCATAAGCCCTTCCGTCCGACCAGTCCCTTCCGACCGACCAACCCCTTCCATTAGATCCTTCCATTAGATAAAGCCGTCCAGATAGGTAAGTTCATTCAGACAGAGCAAAAAGGCGCCCCAGGAGAACAGCCCTGGAGCGCCACGACATGGAGAACTCAGTTATGGTTTTGCGATTTATTTGGCGATCGAAACGCTGGTCGAAGCACCACCTTGCACGATCGCAAAGGGGATTTTCTGCCCGTTGACTTCGACATCGTAGAGCGTGCCCTCAAGCAAACCGGAGAGAGTCGCTTGACCTTGCCCGTCCGTCAGTGCTTCAGCGACCACTTTGCCATTTCGGCTCAGGCTGACTTTTTGCTGCGACAGAGCAAACCCGTTCTCATCGCTAACGCTAACCGTGGCATTTACGGTTTTCAGCTGTTCGTCGGACGTGCTTTGGGGGTCGATCAAAAAGCTGTGCTTCATTTGGCTTTCATCGGATGAGCGGAAGGTATAACCCGTTTCTTCGCCGTTGATTTCAACGGTGTAACTGCGGTCGGCGGGAAGCTTGTCAAAGTGAGCCTGACCTTTTGCATCCGTCTTCTTCTCGGCGACGACGAGGCGTTTTTGGGTCGTGTCAATGATACGGACGGTCTGGCCTTCTAAAACGTTCTTGTTTTGATCGGCGACGAAAGCGGTGAAACTCAGCGTCTCTTTTGTGATCGGGGAGGTAGGAATCTCGTTTTCAACGATATCGCTGCTCAAGCCTGCGACGAAGACGCTGACGCTTTCCCCACTTCTTGCGAAGTTTTTGACGGGCTCGCCATTAATCTTGAGATCATAAAAGACCCCTTCTTGAATTTGGTCAAAGCGAACCTCGCCGGTGAAATCTGTGCGCCCTTTTGCGACGCTTTGATCTTTAAAGAGCAGTTCAACTTCCACTTCACCCAAAGGATTCGATTCTTCATCGAACACCTTGACGATCGCGGGCTGAGAAGCGTACACGGTCGGCGCATCCTGAGCGGCAGGGGCATTCAAAATGAAACTGCGGCGCATCTGTGCGCTTTCGCTATTTCTAAAGGTGTAGCCGACAGCTTCGCCATCGATATACACGCTGTAATTGCGGCTGAGTGGCAGAGCCTTAAACTGAGCTTGGCCCTGAGCGTTCGTGACTTTCTCGCTGACAAAGAAACGAGCTTCCGTGATATCAAACAAGCTGACTTTGTGTCCTGAAAGGACCTGACCGTTTGGCGTGACCAGTGTGGCGGTGAAGCTCAGGCCTTGTTCTTGCGCGAAAACACTGGGTGCTTTTTCTGGAACTTTGCCTGAGGTCAAACTGGAAGCGTGATCATTGGGGAAAGCGGCCGGCCCCAACATCAAAGAGGCGAGAAATGAAGCAAGGAAGCCTTGAAAAAGCTTCGGCAAGAGCTGTTTGATCAAATCAAATGTAAACATGGTGTATGTTCCTTTCTTATATGAATGAGGCCTTCTTGATCTTTTGCAACGATGCGCGCAAATGGTGCGAAAGATCGAACGTTCAGACGTTTAGGCCTACAGAATGAAATACATAAGATGAAAATGAGAATCATTCTCATCTAAAGCCGACATAGATTAACACATTCGCGTAAGGATGCAAGTGCTGGGCTTCATTTTTTTCAATTTTTATTTTGACGCTTTGCCTGTTTGATCAATGACCGCCGTTGATTCGACCGATTTTTGATCACTTTTTTGAATCTTTGGGCGCAGGGG
>JAEWGS010000035.1 GCA_023388205.1 Bacillota bacterium | reverse complement strand
GACGGGGATTGGACAAAAGAGCGACAGCCTCTGGCTTTTTTTTCGACCTTGCTGGAGCAGTTGGGAGAGACCGCGATTGAACAAAGTCTCAGCCCTGAACTTTTTTCTCGCCTTCAATCCATGCCGGCGGAAGTTTTGAGCCTTGAAGTGACGCAAACAGAGGCTGGCTATGTTTTTTGCCCGCGCATTTCCCTGATTGGCCCTTGCGATGGCACCTTGCTGCGCGCCTTGTATGCGGCGCTGACGACCTTGCCTCAGGTTGCGGGGTTTAAGCCAGTTTTTCACTTTGCTCAGGCGGGGCCCACGGGTGCGGCACAGGATTTGAGTGTAGCGCAGAAGGCCTTGCACTGTGAATCGCTATTTTCTTGGATCAAAGATGAGCTGAATCGACATGGCCAGGGCGCTTTGTCTTTGCTTTTTTCTCAATCCCGGCTTGTGGCACAAGAAGACCGTCTGTTGATTTGTCCGGCCCCTGCGGTGACGCTGCTCTTTACGCCGCAGAAGATTCAAGAGTTTAAGGATTTTATTAAAGACCAGCTGGGCTTTGATGTGCCGATGAGCCTTTCTCAAGACGCAAAGTCGGATCTGTTTGATGAAGGCGCAAGCTTGGAGAGCCTTTGGGATGAGATGCAGCGCAAGCATATTGCTTCTATTCAAGAGGTCCCCAAAGAGCCGGTCAAAGTGGAGCGGGCCGAAACGCCAGAAGTCCCAAAGCTGAATATTCAAGAAATGCAAGCGACGACTCAGGTGAGAGATCGCTATTATGATCGCGTCAAGGCCTATCAAAAAGTCGGCGAACAAGGGGTCATTTGGGGGCAAGTTCCCAGAGAAGAAAAAGAATTTTTGATCTCAGATCTCAATTTGGAGACAGGAAAAGTTCTCATCCGTGGGCAAGCACATGGGCTTGAAGTGAGACGTGTGAAAAATGGTAAGAGTCTGCTTTTTACCTTTTCGATTTTTTCAGATACGGGCTCAATTCGTGCCAGCCTTTTTGTCGATGAGGAAAAAGCGGGGGCTTTGACGGAGGAGCTCAAGTCGGGCCGCTGGTATCTCTTCTTCGTGCGTCCCGTTCTCGATAACTACACCAATGACGTTCAAGCGCGCGTGATGGGACTCAAAAAGGTTTCTGCGCCGATTGGACGTTCGGATAACGCTCCAGTGAAACGGATCGAGCTGCACTGCCATACCCAGATGAGTCAAAGAGATGCGCTGAGTGACATCGGTGATCTTGTGCGCCTGGCAGCTCATTTCGGACACAAGGCTTTGGCGATCACGGACCATGGGGTGGTGCAAGCCTTCCCACAGGCTGAATCTGTGCGCCGGCAACTGGCAAAAGAAGGTAAGGACCTGAAGCTGATCTATGGCATGGAGGGCTATTTGGTTGAAGATGGCCGCTGCTGCGTCTATGGTCCTGATCTCAACGACAGCATTGGCAACCGCTTTGTCTGCTTAAATTTGGAGACAGAAGGTTCGGCCAAAACAGGACGCATCCGTTCCATTCAAGCGAAGCGTTACGTTTTGTCTGAAACGGGGTATTTTGTTGAAGATGAGCTTTTTGAGCGAGGCGGTGAACGCAGCGTCAATGCGATGCCAGAGGCCGATGGGGCTTTAGAAAGCGCATCGCTTCTTGAAGCAGATTCAGCGCAGCGAGACGCTTCGGATTCGGCGACGCAACATCAGTGGGTGATCGACTTTGCAAAATTTTTGGGGACGGATACCCTCGTCGGTTTTAAGGCGCTCGATCAGCTGGCTTATTTGCGCTATGAAGGTATGCGCGTGAGCCCCAAGTATGCACCGCGGCAAAAATTCAATCCCGTGACGGTCGATCTGTCTGAGTTGGTGGATTTCGTTTTGAGAAGAAGAGTGGCTTTGCAACGAGGCTATCGCGATGAAAACGGACAGATCGCATATGAAAGAGCGGGGGCACTCGACACTTTAGACGGGGATCAGATTGCCCATGCCTTGCGCTATGCCAAAGCCCAAACGTTTGCGACGGATGAACGCCAGTTCTTTAAGGCCGGTGAGGCAAAAAAAGCGCTTGCGGCGCTCGAAGAAGCTTTTGTGAAAGATGAAGAGGCTAGAGAAAGAAGCCAAGCCTTTGACCTTTTGTCGGGTCAAAGCGCGGGACAAGAGAAAAATCTGGATCTGCCCGTTGACGCCAATGGAGCGATGGTAGCGGCAGCGCCCTTGAGTGAAGAGATCGACGCGATCGCACGCTGCTTTGCACTTGCCGCCTTGGAACTGGGCTGCCGCGAGGGGCAAGAATTCAATAAAAAACTGGGTAAATTATCGATGACGGGCGTAAAGAATACGAAGAATAAAGCGCGCCACATCATTTACCTCAGCAAAGATGCACTCGGCCTATATCACCTTTATCGTTTGGTTTCGGAGTCGAATGTTCACTATTTTTATTTCCGGCCGCGTTGTCCGCGCTCTCTTTTGCGCTATTTCAGTGCCGGCCTCATCATCGGCTCAGCCTGTGAAGCGGGTGAACTCTTTAGAAGCATGATGGACCTCTACCAAAAGGCAGGCAGCTCCTATGAGAAAGCGCTCGAACTGATGGACGACCACGAAGTGAGTCAAGTGGCGCGATTCTATGATTATCTGGAGATTCAACCTCTGGGAAATAATGCCTTTTTATTGAGAAAAGAGAACAATGGAATCCATTCGGAGACGGATTTGCAAAATCTCAACCGCTTGATTGTGGCGCTGGCGAAACGCCAGAATAAGCCTTTCGTTGCAACGTGTGATAGCCATTTTCTCGAAGATGAGGATTTCCGTTATCGCAGCGTGATGCTCGACCATGTGGGTATGAAAGATAGCGACTTCAAAGTGCCGCTCTTTTTTAGGACGACAGAAGAGATGTTGGCAGAATTTCAGTATTTATCCCCTGAGGACCGAGATCTGGCGGTGTTAACTTACCCCGCGCGCGTCGCAGACTGGGTGACGGAGTATTTGGAGCCTTTCCCGAGCGGTTCTTATCCGCCCGAGATTGACTCGGCACCGGATGACGTCAGGCAGATGGTCTACGACTCAATGAAGCGGCTCTACGAGCATGAAGGTCAAGTTCCAGCTTTGGTTTCAGAGCGCGTGGAACGTGAGCTTCAATCCATCATCGGCAATGGTTTTAGCATTATGTATTTCATTGCGCACCACCTGGTGAAGAAGTCCAATGACGATGGTTATGTGGTGGGTAGTCGAGGCTCTGTGGGCTCGAGTTTTGTCGCGACTTTGTGTGGCATTACCGAGGTCAATCCTCTGACGCCGCACTATCGATGCCCCAATTGTCGCTATTCAGAATTTGATGAGAGCGGTGATTACGGGTCGGGCTTTGATCTACCTGAAAAAAACTGTCCGAAGTGTGGCACGAAACTTGATCGCGATGGTCAAGACATCCCTTTTGAAACCTTTTTGGGCTTTGACGGCGATAAGCAACCTGATATTGATCTCAATTTTTCAGGGGTGTATCAGATGCGCGCGCACGAATTTATTCGTGAAATGTTTGGGCGCGACTATACCTTTAGGGCCGGGACGGTATCGGCTTTTCAGGAAAAAACCTGCTTTGGAATGGTCAAAAAATATGCGGAGATTCGCAACTTGAGTTTGAATCGCAGTGAGATCGAACGCATGGCGCATCATTTGATGGGGGTCAAGTCGACGACAGGGCAGCATCCGGGCGGTATTGTGGTCATCCCTAAGGACCGGGATATTTATGACTTCACGCCAATTCAATACCCTGCTGAAAAGGCGGATTCGCCCTTTTGTACGACGCATTACGACTTTAATTCCTTGCACGATACCATCCTCAAACTCGACGTGCTCGGCCATGATGATCCGACCATGCTGCGTGTGCTCTCAGACCTGACGGGGGTCGATGTGCTTCAGATCCCGATTCCGGATCCTGAGGTCATGGCGCTCTTTACAGGCACTGAGGCTTTGGGCATTGAGACGGGCAAAGGCCCTGCGGCCATCGGAACTTTGGGCTTGCCTGAAATGGGGACTTTCATGGCGCGCGGGATGATTCAAGATATTCAACCCAAACGCTTTTACGATTTGGTGCAGCTCTTGGGGCTTTCGCATGGAACGGACGTGTGGAAGGGCAATGCTCAGGATCTCATTCTCAACGGGATTTGTACGATCAATGATGTGATCGGATGTCGCGATTCGATTATGACGCGCCTGATTTATTGGGGGCTGCCGAAGAAAGCGGCTTTTGACATCATGGAGAAAGTCAGAAAAGGCAAGGGGCTCAGCGAAGACCAAGAGGCTTTGATGCGTGAACATGACGTGCCCGATTGGTACATCGATTCCTGTAAGAAGATTAAATACATGTTCCCCAAGGCTCATGCGGCAGCTTACGCCATTTCGGCACTTCGCATCGCGTGGTTTAAGGTGCATATTCCAGAGGCTTGGTACTGCGCCTGGTATTCTGTGCGCGCCAAAATGTTCAAGGCGCAAAATATGTGCGTTGAACCCAAAATGATTGTGGCTCAAAAACAAGCGATTCGTCAGTCGGGTAAGATGGTTACAGATAAGACCCTTGAAAAAGAATTTTATTGTTATGAAATCGTGGAAGAAATGTATCAGCGTGGGATCCGTTTTGATCGGATTGACTTGTATGAGTCTGAGGCAAATTTGTTCACCTTCGATCGAAAAAATTGGGTGCGTCCCGCTTTATCTTCCATTGATGGCGTGAGTGAAGCCAATGCGGAAGCGATTGTCAAAGCGCGTGCTTCGGGTAAATTCAAATCCAGAGAAGATTTGCAAAGGCGCTCCGGGATCTCTAAGACGGCGATGGATGCTTTGGAGAGCATGGGCCTTCTCAAAGATCTGCCCGAAAGTAATCAGATTGATTTGCTGGGGCTTTTGGGTTAAAAGAATTCTATTGACTTGCGGATGGATGAGCGTGCGATAGGCGTAGACCAGGGGGGAGCTTGTGGCGAAGTACGCGCGGGTGTTTATCAAAGATGCGGCTTTAGCGTATGACCGAGATTACGATTACAGAATTCCCGAAGCTGATCGCGAACGGATCGCTTTGGGGCATCGTGTGCGCGTGCCTTTTGGCCGATCGAATAAGGACAAGGAAGCTTTCGTCTGCGCACTGTTTGATGAGGAAGCAGAGCTCGGAGAAAAAAGCGAAAAGCCCGTCATCTACAAAGAAATTCGTGAACTTTGCGATCCGGAACCTTGGCTGACGAAAACAACACTTCGCCTTGTGCAGGATATGAAGTTGAGATACGCACAAGCGCGAGGGAAAATCGCGTCTTTGATGTTGCCACCTCTCGGAGCTTTACGTGAAGAAAGGGAACGTAAAATTCGTTTGGCCGATTTTGAGCTGGCTCAAGCCTGTGTGGAGAAAAATGATTTCAGATCGATCCAGCAGCTGAGGGCCCTGGAAACTTTGATCGCCTTAGGGGGTGAAACAAGCACTTCCTATTTGAAGACAAGTTGTGACTGTGGCGATTCGACCCTGAAAACTTTGGTCAAAAAAGGCCTGTGCGTCATCGAAGAACAGCGTACGGCGATTCAAGAAATCAGGAGGGACTTGGATCTGGGCGCTCGAATCGAAGATGCGTTTTTGGAAGAACTGCGAAAAAAAGATGCGGCGATTGTTTTGAATGAAGAACAGCAGCAAGCGCTCAGAATCTTGAATGAAGCGTATCTCGATCGCCAAAAAGCAGGTCAAAAGGTCGAATATTTGCTCAAAGGGGTGACGGGAAGCGGAAAGACCGAAGTGTATTTATCTCTTTGTGAAAGCGTGCTGGCAGCTGGCCAGCAGGTCATCGTTCTCGTCCCAGAAATTGCTTTAACGCCGCAGATGATTGCTCGCTTTGAGGCGCGCTTTCCCGATCAAGTGGCCTCTTTGCACAGTCGCTTACGCCTTTATGAACGACTCGAGGTCTACCAAAAGATCAGGCACAATGAAGTTTCTATTGTCATCGGTCCGCGCTCGGCCGTTTTTGCCCCCTTTGAACGGCTCGGTTTGATTTTGATTGATGAGTGTCATGAGCAAAGTTTTGTACAAAAAGAACTCGCTCCGCATTATTCAGCTTTGAGCGTTGCACGCTTGAGAGCGCGATATGATCGTTGTCTGCTCCTTTTGGGATCAGCGACGCCGTCGGTGGAGGATCGCTACCGCTGTGATATCGGGCGCGCCACCTTGATTGAACTCAAAGGCCGACCAAAGGGCCTTTTGCTGCCTCAAGTCAAGACGATTGATTTGAAAAAACAAAAAGAAGTGCGCCTGGGACAGCAGGTGATGAGTCGGCATTTAATTCAGGAGATCGAAGAAACCCTGAAGCAAGATCGACAAGCGATGATCTTTTTGAACCGAAGGGGCTTTTCTCCGATTTTCATTTGTCCGGACTGTGGGGAAAGAATCACCTGTCCGCATTGCTCTGTCACGCTCAATTACCATCGCCGCGAGCATAAGATGATCTGTCATTACTGCGGCCATATGCAAGAACCGCCCAGCTTTTGTCCAAGTTGCGGCTCCGGTGAACTAGAGCCTTTGGGCTTTGGCACTGAGCGCGTGGCGAAGGACTTGTCTGAGCACTTCCCTGAGGAGACCATCTTGCGGATGGACACAGATACGGTGAGAACCTTAGATGCTTATGAGGAGATCTTGGGACGTTTTCGCCGCGAAGAGGCGCGGATTTTGGTCGGGACGCAGATGATTGCTAAGGGGCATGACTTTCCGAAGCTTCGGCTCGTCGGTATCTTGGGTGTGGATCAAATCCTCAGTTCTCCGGATTTAAGAGCTGATGAGCGCGCTTTTCAGTTAATGACCCAGGCTGCGGGTCGAGCGGGACGTGCAGATGAGCAGGGATTGGTCCTGATTGAGGCTTTCGATCTGGAGCATGAAGCGCTCAACTTTGCGATTCGGCAAGACTATGAGGGCTTTTACCAACATGAGATTCAACAGCGAAAGCTTTTATTGCGTCCCCCTTTTCGCTCGATTGCAACGGTTTTGTTGAGTGGGAAAGATGCGTCTGTTGTTCAAGAAAACTGCGCGGCGCTTTATGCGAGAGCCAAGACCTACGTCAAGTATTACCATGAGCGGCAGATGCAAAAAGGATCTGGCCCTTTTGATCGTCATTCACATTCGGTTTCAACACGATATTTTCCGCCTGCAAAAGCCTCAATGGCTCGGCTCAAAGATCGACATCGATTCCAGTTTTCGGTCATTGATGTCAATGAGGCGATGTTAGCTGGACTGCTTTCGGATTTGAAAAAACAGCGCCTGAGAGGAGAGGTCGTCGTCAGCACCCATTTGGATCCTGCCTGAGGCTTTGGCCTCCTCTTGGCTTAGAAAAGAGATGTGTGAGTCTGATGCGGGCTGCCGTGAGACTGATGTGAGCGACTTTGACAGTAAATATGAAAAGGAAAACGCCTTGGGAAAATCCAAGTGCATTAAAAATCGTTAGAATGAAAAGAAGGATGAGTAGAAAATTTCAGAAGAGGTGACATATGGCGGAGCGAAATATTATTCAGCTGGGCGATGACCGCTTAAGAAAAGTGTCCCGAGAGGTGACCGATTTCGGAGAAAAAACACAGAACCTGATCGACGATATGATCGATACGCTTGAAGCTTGCGAACAGGGGATTGGACTGAGCGCGGTGCAAATTGGAATTTTGCGGCGCATTTTTATCATTGATATGAAAGATGGCAAGGGCGTCCGTGTCTTTGTCAATCCGAAGATCATCCAGACCAAAGGAGAAGCCATTGGTGAAGAAGGCTGTTTGAGTATTGCGGGGCGCTCGGGACTGGTCAAGCGACCGAAGCAAGTGACGATTCAAGCTCAAGACCGTGAAGGCCGTTGGTTTGAACTCAAGGCCAAAGGACTTTATGCCGTTTGCATCTGCCATGAGTATGACCACCTTGAAGGGGTGCTCTTCATTGATAAGTTGGTGGATCCCGCATGAGTGAGCCCGTGAAACAAGAGAAGCCAGTGGCACAAACAGGTTCATTGCAGCAGCGACAGGGAGAGGCGGGCCCCTTGCGGCTCGCTTTTATGGGGACGCCTGATTTTGCGGCGAGACAACTCCAAGCCCTGCTGGATCTGTGTCAAAAAGATGCGCGCTTTGAGCTCGTGATGGTTGTGACTCAGGTGGATAAAAAAGTAGGACGAAAACAGCTTTTGACGCCGCCGCCGGTGAAAGTCTTAGCCCAAGCCCACAAGCTTTGCGTCTTGCAGCCCAGTCGCTTAAAAGACGGGCAATTGGCGCAGGCGCTTCGTGACGCAGCGATCGACCTTGTGGTGACCGCCGCTTACGGCCGCATTTTGCCCAAAGAGATTTTGGATGCACCTCGATATGGGTGCATGAATATTCACGCGAGCTTGCTTCCAGACTTACGTGGCGCCTGTCCGATTCAGATGTCGATCGTGCAAGGAGACGAAAAAACGGGAATCACCTACATGGATATGGAAGAGGGCTTAGATAGCGGTGCGATCTGGCGCCAGGTGGAACTTAACATTGATCCACAAGAAACAGCCGGGGCGCTTTTCGAGCGGCTCGCAGAACTGGCTGCAGAGGAATTACCCAAGCTTTTGATTGACTTTGTGGATGGGAAAATTCAAAAGCGTCCGCAAGATGTCTCCAAGGCAACCCACGTGTCTTTGATCAAAAAAGAGGACGCCGAAATTGATGTGCGTTGGTCTGCAAAGCAAATCGCTCGACTCGTGCGTGGTTTTTCACCCTGGCCGGGGACACATCTGTTTTGGCAAGGCAAACGCCTAAAAATTCTAAGGGCTCGTGTCCCAGAAGAAGCGGAACAACATGCGTGTTTCCAAAGCTTAGCGACGCGCCTTGAAGCGCCCTGGATAGGGACCTTATTCAGCTTTGATGGGCGTATCTTCTTGATTTGCAATGCGAATGAGGCAGAGCTTTTAGAAATTTTGGAACTGCAACTTGAAGGGAAACGCGCTTGTCTCGCTTCTGACTTTGCCCAGGGATTTCGGGATGTGGTGGAGCTTGACGCGAAGCCGGCGAAGGCGTTTCCAACGGCCAAGCCGCTTTTCACGCAGGAGTCTGAAGCAGAAGTTTGAAGCAGGAGTCTGAAGCAGGAGTCTGACTATGCAAAAGAAATTGGGCTTAGCGCACAATGAGCGCGAACTGGCCTATTTACTTGCGGCTCATGTGGATTTTGACGCTCAATTTGAGCATCTAACTTTGCATGA
>JAEWGS010000024.1 GCA_023388205.1 Bacillota bacterium | reverse complement strand
AGGCAATAGGGGCGATTGCTTATGACTACACGCCAAGATAAAGCTTGAAGCATCAGCAAACAGAATAGAATCTTTCACATCAAGCAAATCTTTCCCATGCGCTTGGACCCGTAATCTAAGCGCTTTTACTTAACGGATCTGCCCGCTTACGCTGTGCCCTAAGAAGCATTTTTAGATTCTTTCGCGGTTTTGCTAAAATACTTCTTTAATCTAGGCGCACGTTGTAGGTGCAAACTATTTTGGGGAGACCTTTCGTGGACGAAAATAAAAAGCTAGATCGTTTGGATGAATTTGGGGATCAGTCCCTGCTCGAAGATTTTTTAGCTCCGCCACAGGAGAGCGAAAATCCGAATGATAAGTTGCGCGATTTGCTCAAAGTGAGCTCCGACCGCAGCGAAGCTTCGCGCCTCCAAAAATTAGAACAAGAAGCCGCCGCTTTAGCTCAAGCTCAGGCAGATGCCCTAGCTCGCTCTGAAGCTCTGGCGCAAAGCCCAGCGCCAAACACGTCAACTGAACCATCGCACGCCTCTCAAAATGCAGCACCCCAGACGCCACCTTATTTTCAATCCAGCGACGCGCGCAAAAGCGCCGTGGCCCAAACTGACGCACATCAAGAAGCGCAACAACTCACGCAGCTGCACACGCCCGAAAATCCCCTCCATCACCTCAAGGCCCAAACAAAAGCCTATTTCGAATCCAAAGATCAAGATGAGCAAGATCCTCATTCTGAGCACAAAGGTTCCAGTCTTTTACATGAAGAACGCCTCCTTGGCTCGGATCATTCTGAGCATTCCGAAATTAAGAAAAGAAACACGAACGCTTCTAAAATTCAACCCGTTCCCGTTTGGAAGCGGCGTTTTCAACTGGACTCAGCTTCGAACAAATCCCCGTCCAAGGTTCAGCCAAAGCTTTTTTACACCTTGCTGCTGGTCTTAATTGCGCTCGTTCCCATTCTCTTGTTTTTCGGGCTTCGGCTCTTGCACAAGGAGGATCATCAGAATTTTGTCAAAAGCTTCTTTGCTCAAAACGAGAGTCAAGAATACGAGGTCAAAAGTTCTCTGGAAACCATTGATCAGCCTCAAGCCCTCATTCGCATTCGCCGACCGCGCTTTGAAGATGACTATCTCGACAATTTGTTGACGATTTGGCTGAACAACCTCAAGAATGCGTTCTTGTATCAGCACAGCGACCCAGCTACGGAGAAAAACAATCTCAAGCCTACACTCGCGGTGGATTTCAAACTTGCTGAACGCGGCTCACGCCTTCTTTCGCTCGCAATTAAAATTGACCGCTGGCTTCCTCAAGCTGAAGCGCAGAGCTTGGAAACCCCCAATGACACCCTGGGTCGCGGAACGCTCTTTGGTCTCAAAGGAGCCTCCGCCTTGAATACCCCCGCCAATCAAGGTGGCGCTGAACAATACGGATGCACCTATTATGTCTTTTACTACGATCGCTATCTGCACCGTTTAATTCAAATGGATGAACTCTTTGACGCCTCATCCATCTCGGGCATTTTAAGAGAACAACACCTCGCGCTCAACGATCAGCTACCAGAGGAAAGTAAAATTCCTGAAGTACCTACGGAATTAAATCAAAAACGTCAGCCAGTCATTTTATTTCACGATCAAGGTGTCGAGGAAGTTCGCGATTGGATCTCCCCTGCCTTGGGCTTAGACGAAAACGGCGTCAAGCGCAAAATCCCCGTCGACAGTTATCAGGCCTCCTCCAGCCAATTACTAGACAACAGGCCTAAGCTTTATGACTACAGCCTCTTTCAAAATGCACTTTATATGGAACTGCGCGAAACGAGCTCAGCTTCACAAGACGACGAGGAGAACACCGATGAATTGAGTGAAGAGGACGAGCGCTTACTCGGTCTTGATGCCATGCAAAAGCGCCAAAGTCAGGCCGAAGAAAAAGAAAGCCAGCAAGACGTCAACGCCAGGACCGAAATCACAGAAGCAAGGCTCGGAAATGGTCTCCTTGCCCCCGCCTCCACTTCTACTTCAACGCAAGAAGAAAGCAGCGCAGTTGAGGACGAAGTCGGTGGTCGCCGCTCACGCTTAAGCTACAATCCCAAAAGCGTGCAGACGTCCTCGCTCTTTTTCCCCAGACAGGCCAACCCTTTCTGGAAAGAGGGCCAGGCTTTGTTTATGGATCTGCCCGATCCTTATTCCGGTGGCTTGCCCAACAGCAACAAAGATTTTAAGTATGTCGCTTTGACCTTTGATAATGGTCCCTACGAAGCTTACACCCCCCTGTTCTTAGATCTCTTACATGACAACAAGAGCTATGGAACCTTCTTTGTCGTCGGAACCACTTACGATAAGTCCGTGGAATATCTGATTCAAGATATCGTCAAAGCGGGGCATGAACTTGGGAATCTTGGATATACGTTCCAGCCACTGACGCAAATTTCGGTCGAAGATATGCTTCAGGATCTCGCCTTAAACGCCGCCAATATTGATCGGATCACCAGTGGACAATACCAACTCAAAATCACAAGACCGCCCTTTGGCAGCATCACGGAAGAGCGCGCTCAGCTCATTCGCCAACCCATCTTCCTCTGGAGCGTCGATTCGATGGATATCGTCAATGATGCAGATCCCGACTTCAGCAGCGAGCAAATCATGTCGAATATTCAAGCTGGCGATATCGTCTTATTGCACGATACGAACACGGTCAGCCTGTATGCCTTAACCAAAGTTTTGCCCCAGCTCTACCAGCAAGGTTATCGCTTCGTCACCGTATCTCAGCTTTTTGATCTCTATGGTCGTAGCCCTCAGCCTGGGCAGATCTATCATTCGATTCGTGACGCTGAGTAAATTGGATCCCAAAGCATCGTGAGCTAGCGCCTCAAACGCTGACACTCGGTGCGGGCAAGTTCACCTGTGAAGGAAACTTGCCACAAGACAGCTGCAACAAGGAGGCCTGAATTTGGCTTTTACCTACCGAGAGAAAAAACGACTCCTCATTTTCTTGGGAATTTTACTTGCGATTGTTCTCGTGCTTGGCATCGTGCTTCGTTTCACACGCCGTTCAAATCTTGCGTCACCTTTTTCTCAAAGAGACTTTGTCGGCCAATTTTTCTTAGATGGTGACTACCAGGTGCAAGGCAGTGACGCTGATGCTTCAGATGCAGGGCAATCCAATACCGCGACGTCAGAAAAAGATCGCTCCGGCACGAGCCATACGGCGGCTGCACCGACTTACGTCCACCATGAGTGGCGTCAGGTTCTCCCCGCCGCTTTGCTGCGTCTCTCGTATCCGAACACCCAAGAACCGCTGCTTGACCGTGAGATCAAAATGTTCGTCCACAACTTGAGAAACAGCTTTATCTATACCTACCAAGACGCGGGAATCAAAAGTGACAGCGACAAAGCGGCTTTGGCCTTGCGTTACCAGGTTCGTGAAATGGGGCAGCGCATCATCACCGTTTTATTCCAAATTCAAGAGCGAGATTATCTCAGTGCCAGTCAAGCCAAAATCAGCTATCGCGCTTTTTATTACGACAAAGCCTACGGCCGCATGATGGGACTGAACGAGCTGATCAAAGAAGAGGGCTTCAAGCACCTCAACGAGCTCTTTATCACGCGCTATAACAATCGCCACAAGAACACACAGCTTGAAGAAAACGGAGACTGGATTCAAGATGCCGCCTTCAGCTTTGATGCCTATAAGCTCTCTATTTTTGTTCAGCCGAGCCGACTCCCTAATCCTGAAGACACAGCATCGATGGATCTGACCTACCGCAGTATCCAAGCTGATCTGTTCTTTGAAATTGACGATAACGACCATTTTATCTACGATCCGGATTTTGATCCGAGGAACTCTCAGGCGCAACCTGTTTTTATGGACAGTCATGGCGTTTTCGCGGACCAAGGAGCGAGCCCCATCGCCAAGGTTAAGTATTTTGCACTCACCTTTAACGGCGCGCCTGAAGAAGGGATCACTGATGAAATACTCAAGCTCTTAGATGAATATAATGCAAAAGCCAGTTTCTTTATGCTCGCCCAAGATCTCAACGATGAAAATGCCACCTTGCTCCAACGCATGGCCCAAGGCGGGCACGAAATTGGCAGTCTCGGACTTAATGACCGCAATTTGGGCGAATTGGGTATTCCTCAAATGCAAGAGGCCTACCGGAAAGCCGACGAGATCTTCCAAAATTACGGTATTTTGCCCAGCGTGACCCGAGCGCTTTATGCTGTCAACGATCCGCGCATTTTAGAAGGGACCTTGAACCGGCCCTACGTCCTTTGGTCTATCGATGCAGGAGACAGTTCCGATGACGCTTCGGATCATGGCATCGCGAATCATGTATTGGAAAGTATTCAAGCCGGCGATGTCATCTTGATGCAAAATAATTTCATCACACCCTACGCACTCAAAGCCCTCCTCCCTCTCCTTCGCTCCGAAGGCTATGTCTGCGTCACCTTGCATGAGCTTTACCAAATTTACCACGTGCCTTTTGATACAAGCCAAATTCACTATTCTGTGTTTCAGGATGATCCCGATCAGTATGATCAACTCTTGCTCGATCAATATAAAAACCAAGGCATGGATGCAAAAGAAGCTGAGCAAGCGCTCAAAGAATTTAAGTCCACCTTGAACTCTGAGGCGGCAGAAAAAGAAGAGTAAAAAAGTGGAGGCCCTAGCTAAAACTGCTGAGCCTCCATTTTGGTTTTCTAAATCGGCGAGCAATTCTCTCACCTGCCCGCCTCAATTCACCGAAGCAGCTTAGCCGCGTGTGACGTTTTGCGCTATCTCATTTGTGGTTTCCAAAACCTTGGCCACATGGCAGGCTTTCACGGCTTGAGTGATGCGTTGAATCTCTTCGTCACTCAAATTTCCTTTGAGCTTCAGCTCAACCTTGAAGGACAACTTGCCTTCACGCTCGAGCGCTGCACTATCCACTTCAACCTCTGCATGCGCTGATTCCAAAGCGTAGCCCTTATGGTCAGCGTAGGCTCTTGCAGCCATCACCTTGCAGGCGGCCAATGAACCCGCCAGAGCATCCATAGGTGTCATGCCCTCATCCCCACCTCGGGGCGCAGGTTGGCTGAGTTTCAAGCTGTGTTCACGCACCTTCACTTCAGTCAAAAAGCCTTGATTCACACTTGCTGTTGCCTTCATATGACATCTTCCTTTCCGTTGGCCGAATAAATGATCAGCCACGTATTCAGACTATTCTTTTCGGGGTCAAAAAAGAAGCACCTGCGTTACATCCGTGCCGCTTGAACTTCGCGAATTTTGACTTCAGCTCACTGGGGACACAGGCTTCTTTGATTTTTCTTCATCACCGTAATCGGCGCCTTTTGCGTTAAACGTTCATGCATCAACACTATCAAAGCTAAAAGCAATTGAATCAAGGGTTCATCCTCCGACGCCTTCAGCGATCGATTTTGCGTGTTCGCCCTTGGCCGCTACGCTTCGCCTCGTTCAAAGCTTTTCAATCGCTTGAATGAGCGCGACCACGTCTTCTTCTTTGGTTGCAAAAGAGGTGCAAATTCTTTTGGCCCTCCGCCCATCTTCATAGATCGCCCAATCGTCAAAGGCGAAATCTTGCTCAAGCTGAGCGAGCTGCTCCGCCTCAAAGATTGGAAAAAGCTGATTCGATGGAGAATCACAGACGAAATGGATCCCTTTAGATTTGAGTGCTTGGGCGATGCGCTGCGCCTGACTCACCATATTTTGTCCAATCTCCTGCCAAAGACCATCGCCAAACAACGTTTCAAATTGGATGCCCAAGATATACCCCTTGGCTAAAAGTGCACCAAAGCGCTTCTGAGCTTGAATGAGATGACTGGTCCTAGGACCTTTTTTCAGGATCAGCGCTTCGCCGAGCAAAAGCCCCGCCTTTGTCCCGCCAATCGTAAAAGCCTCCGCCACTTCAGCCAAATCTTCTAACTGTGCGGCCCCGTCACTCGCCAAAGCCGCAATCATCCGAGCGCCATCAACAAAGAGTTTGAGTTCATATCGATCACAAACGCGACGCAAGGCCCGAAGTTCTTGGATCGTATAAACACCACCGAGTTCAGTTGTCTGAGAAATATAAACAACCCGCGGTATCGGACGGTGTTCACGCGCATGATCCATCTGATAGGCTTCCATAAATTCAGCCAAACGATCCGCCGTCATTTTGCCGTCTTTTCCCTGCACGATTTCTAACTTGTGTCCGGTCGCTTCGACAGAACCCGCTTCCATCGTCTCAATGTGTCCAGTTTCAATACAGATCACGGACTCATACGGGCGCAACAAAAAATCGAGGGCGCAAGCATTAACTTGCGTCCCCCCGACAAAAAAATAGACTTCATGATCTTGAGGTGTCGTTTCGCAGGCCTCTAAAATGGCCTTTTTTGCGCGCTGTGAAGCTGCATCATGACCATAGGCCAAGTGATGCGTTGTCAGCTGCGCCGTCAGCGCAGTCATCACCTTCTCATGTGCAAGAACATCGTAATCGATGCGAAAGATTTTCATCGGTCTCTCCATGCTTGTCGCGATGTGTCGCAGTCGATCGCCGTTCATCTCGATGGAACTCAATTGAACGCAGCGATTTTTCTAAGTGCGAGCGGCTTTGCATCGCTCTTTTTCACACATTATGGCAGATCATCTTCAAAAAAACGCAGCGCATTTTCAAAAGTTTTTGCCGCTGTTTCTTCGATCGACCAACCCTTAATTTGAGCCACACACGCTGCAATCTTAGGGAGATAACTCGGCTCATTTCTTTTGCCTCGATAAGGGACAGGCGCCAAATAGGGCGCGTCCGTTTCAAGCAAAATTAGATCCTCTGGAGCTTGCTGCAAAACTTCCGGAAGGCGTCTGGCATTCTTAAAGGTCAAAGGCCCATCAAAACCCACATAAAAACCCAAGTTCAAAACCTCAGGCAGCATCTCTGGGCTTCCAGAATAGCAATGAAACACGCCTGCACCCGATCTGCGCAAAAGGCCTTTGCGTTTGGCTTCTTGAAGGAGATCCAAGCAATCCCGATGGGCCTCTCGGTCGTGAATAATCACGGGGACATCGTACTCGTGAGCCAGCTCAAGTTGCTCCCAAAAAGCCTTTTTTTGAACGTCTCTCGGACTATTCTCGTAGTGATAATCGAGGCCGATTTCACCGAGCGCCAGGATTTTACGTTCTTTTCCTCGATTCAAAAGCGCTGCGATCTCTCGTTTCGCGGACTCTGACCACTGCGCGGCGTCGTGCGGATGGACCCCGACCGCCCCGCGAAAGTGAGGACTTTTTTGACAAAACTCGGGCATTTTACGCGCAGAATCCAAATCGTAGGCGATGATCATTAAATGAGTCACATGCGCCTCTAGAGCTCTTGATAAGGTCTCCTCTAAGTCCTCTTCAAAAGCCTCATCGTTCAGGTGGCAATGCGTGTCATAAAACTGCATCAGCCGACCTCCGAGCCCGAGGCCACTTCTCGATCCGCTTGCATCAAGGATAAGCTTCCATCTTGATCTTGCGCACACAAGAGCATGCCTTCAGACAAAATACCGCGTATTTTTTTCGGTTTGAGATTTTGCAGATAAAGCAGCTGACGGCCGACCAAATCTTCCGGCTTATAGTGCTGAGCGATGCCGCTGACCACAATCTTTTTCTCCTCACCCACTTGCAGTTCAAATTGAAGGAGCTTATCTGCGTTCTCGACGCGCTGACAGCTCAAAACCGTCGCTACACGTAAATTCAAACGTTCAAAATCTGAAAACTCGATGGGCGCTTTGCTTGCGGCCTGCGCTTGAGGCTCTTGTCCTTCCGCTTTCTCTTTTTGCGCGCCCGCTGCGCCTTCCGCGCTTTTTGCGCTTTCTGCACTTTTTGAGTCCTGCGCCGCTTGGGCACTCAAATTCAAGGCTGCATTTTTCTCGTTAAGTTGCGTCACATAAGCTAGCTCAAGGTCCAAATCCAAGCGGGGGAACATCGGCGGCGCCGCCTCAATCACCCCTTCATGCTCAAATTCACGCGCTAAGCCCCACTCAGAAAAGAGCGCTTCTCTGTCTTCGTTACTTTGCGGCAACTTGAGCCCTAAGGCCTTCAAGATGCCCTCCGCCGTATCCGGCATAAAAGGCAGAAGGGCGATGGCAATCTGGCGCAAAGATTCCAGCAAGCAAGCCAAAACAGCCGCCAGGCGCGGCTTTTTATCCTCATCTTTGGCCAAAATCCAAGGACAGGTTTCATCAATAAATTTATTTGCCCGCCCGATAAAACGCCAAAGCGCTGTGAGGGCTTTATTGAAATGATAGTCATCAAAGGCTTCACGATAATGCGCCGCGCACTCTTCAAGCACCGAAAACAGTTCCTGATCAATTGCTTCGTGTTCCAGATGCTGCGGCAAAACACCCGCAAAATACTTTTTAAGCATGGCGGTCGAACGACTCAAAAGGTTGCCCAAATCGTTCGCCAAATCCGCGTTAATTCGCTCGAAAAAAGCCTCGTGGGTATATTGCCCATCCATACCGAAGGGAATCTCGCGCATCAGGAAATAACGGACCGCATCCGTACCATAGCGCTCACAGAGCTGGTCGGCATAGACGACATTCCCTTTGGATTTGCTCATCTTACCTTCTTTCATCAAAAGCCAACCATGCGCAAAAATGCGTTGCGGCAAAGGCAGCTCCAAAGCCATGAGCAGGCCCGTCCAAATCAAGGCGTGAAATCGGGAAATGTCTTTGCCAACAAGATGCACATCAGCGGGCCAATAGCGTTGGAAAGCGCCTTCAGGATCCTTTTCATTTTCAGGGTAACCCAAGGCCGAAATATAATTGCTCAACGCGTCAATCCAGACGTAGACGACATGGCTCGGATCCTGCGGGACTTTGACGCCCCAATCAAAGCTATTACGCGATACCGCAATATCTTCAAGCCCAGGCTCTAAGAAATTTGTGATGAGTTCTTTGGCACGACTTTCCGGCTGCAAAAACTCCGGATGCGTTTTGATATGCTCCAAAATGCGCTCGCTGTATTTTGAAAGGCGGAAGAAAAAGTTCTCCTCTTTGGTCCATTCCAGCTTTTTACCACAATCTGGACAGCAACCATCTACAGCCTGCGCTTCAGTCCAATAGGATTCACAAGAGGTGCAATACCACCCTTCATAGGCGGAGCGGTAAATGTCCCCCTGTTCATAAAGCTTGGTGAAAATATGCTGGACGGCCTTGCGATGATGTTCATCTGTCGTGCGAATAAAGCCGTCATATGAAATATTGGTGATGTCCCAAAGACGCTTGATATCTTCTGCCATGCCGTCGACAAAGGCCTGTGGCTCCATCCCTTGCGCCGCAGCCGTGCGCTGAATCTTCTGGCCATGTTCGTCCATGCCTGTCAGGAAAAACACATCGTGTCCGGTTAAACGCTTGTAGCGCGCGAGCACATCACTCACCACCGTCGTATAACAGTTACCGATGTGGAGTTTATTGCTTGGGTAATAGATCGGCGTTGTGACATAAAAAGGCTTCTTCGCCATATTGAACCTCGTTTTTTTCTTTATCTTTGGGGCCGCTGAGCCCAGTGCTTAGTTGGGGCTGCTGAGCCCAATGCTTAGTCGCCTTTAACGTTCGGGCAACGTTTCTGGTTTTTCAGGAACAAAACCGTCCTCTGTGATCTCAATCGTACGGATCTTTTGCTCTTTGAGCGGGCGATCTCCCATATCGGTGTCCGTCGTGGCGATTTGATCGAGAACATCAAAGCCACCGGTCAACTGACCAAAGGCCGCGTACTGTCCATTGAGGTGTGGTGCACTTTTGTGCATCACAAAAAACTGTGAACCCGCTGAATCTGGATGATAGGCTCTTGCCATCGACAAAACCCCTGGCTCATGATCCAGACGCTTGGCTTGATCTGTGCCGTGGAATTCACCTTTAATCTGCCAGCCCGGGCCGCCCATTCCAGTACCGGTGGGATCCCCGCCTTGAATCATAAATCCGGCAATCACGCGATGGAAAATAAGCCCATCATAAAAGCCTTGGCTCGCCAGCCAAGAAAAGTTTTTCACCGTATTGGGCGCCACGTCTGGATAGAGCTCAAAAGGCATCTCCTGCCCATCTTCCATAACAATACGACCTTTAATTGTATTCATGTTTCAGTCCTCTCTTTTATCTTTTTTTTACTTGTGCCTTTCACTGATGATCGAACTTCATATGTTTGGCGTAATTTTCTAAGAAGCTTTGCTTCATATCCCAA
Organism: Bacillota bacterium; assembly: GCA_023388205.1. Lineage (GTDB taxonomy): Bacteria > Bacillota > Clostridia > Saccharofermentanales > Fastidiosipilaceae > JAEWGS01. The sequence goes on along the minus strand of JAEWGS010000024.1, from coordinate 1,597 downwards.
AGTGCCTGCGACAAGTCCACGTAATACTGATGCGGATACTCAAATCGCTTCACAGAATCCCATAGAGTCGCCGCTTCCTTTTGCGCATAAAGACGAATATCTTTGACTGAACGTGAGGCGTAGACGCAACGCCCTTTTTCAAAAAGAGGCTCAAGCAAAGGTCGCACGTTGAAGTGTTCCAAAGTTTTACGCTTCCAAGTCTGCGTCGGATCAAAAATCTCGTAAGGCTTCGTCTCATCGATCACTTCATCGATCAAACAGATCACATCCGCCATCGCCATCCCCGTCTCTTGATCGTAAAAGCGGTACACCGTCTTGTCACCAGGATTCGTCATTTTTTCCACATTGCTCGAGATCTTCATGCGCGGCGATAAATGCCCCGTCGCATCTTCAATCGCACTGAGTTTATAGACCCCACCAAAGATCGGCTCCGCACTCGATGTGATCAAGCGCTCCCCAACACCAAAAAGATCGATCCGCGCCCCTTGTCGCATCAGATCTCTAATGATGTATTCATCCAAAGCGTTGCTCGCCACAATCTTGCAATCCGTCAAGCCCGCACGATCCAAAAGTTCACGCCCGCGAATCGAAAGATAGGCTAAGTCTCCGCTGTCAATGCGAATACCACGCAAAGCTTTCCCCATCGGCTCGAGAATCTCTTGATGCACGCGAATGGCGTTTGGGATCCCCGAGTTAAGTGTATCGTAGGTATCGACCAAAAGAATGGTATTGTCCGGGTAGCTTTCGGCGTAGGCTTTGAACGCTTCAAATTCGCTCGGGAAACTCTGAACAAAACTATGCGCCATGGTCCCTGAAATCGGAATATCAAAAAGTTCACCCGCCAAAGTGCAACTCGTCGCCGCCGCTCCACCGATGAAAGCCGCTCTCGCCCCAAAAACAGAAGCATCCGCGCCCTGAGCACGGCGGGCCCCAAATTCCATAACCGCTCTGCCCTCAGCAGCTCGACTAATGCGCGCCGCTTTCGTCGCAATCAAGGTTTGGTGATTGATGCAAAGCAAAAGCATCGTCTCGATCAGTTGCGCCTGAATGAGCGGGCCTTTGACTTTGAGAATAGGTTCATGGGGAAAAAGCGGCGTGCCCTCTGGAATCGCAAAAACATCGCAGGAGAATTTTAAGTTCTTGAGATAGTCCAAAAAAGGCTCTGTGAACTGCCCGAGATCCCTCAAGTAAGAAATATCTTCATCGTTGAATTTCAGTTGATTGAGGTAATCGACCACCTGAGCGACCCCTGCCATAACTGCATAGCCACCCTTTTCTGGCACACGTCTAAAAAAGAGATCAAAACAAGCGGTCCGCTCGTGAATCCCCTGATCAAAAAAGCTCTGAGCCATGCTGAGCTCATAGTAATCTGTCAGCATGCTGTGGTTGCGCTGTTCGCTCTTCACTTACTTGGTGTCCTTTTCTTTGCGAATTTAGCCGATTGAACTGATTCAAGCCTCGCACGCTCTCATTTCGCTTAGCACTCAGCACAGGTTCAGCCATTCTTTAACCTGATTATTATAACTCAGCCGAACCTTTCAACCCGAGCTTGCATCTCGCTCAAAAGCACGTCTTTTCTCTTGTTCAAAGGCTCCGT
>JAEWGS010000106.1 GCA_023388205.1 Bacillota bacterium | reverse complement strand
TCTTGGCTCTCGCTGTTTTGATCTTTGGTAACTGGCGTTCGTTTCGACTCTTGGGGGCTGCTTTATTCTTTGGTCTGATGAAGACTTTCGCGAGCATCTATTCAGCTGTTCCCGTACTTAAGAATTTGGGCATTCCCGGGAATGTGTATAAGATGATTCCTTATATCGCGACGCTTGTGGTTTTGGCGATTGCGGCGAAACGTTCGCAGGCGCCTCGGGCTGAGGGCATTCCTTTCGAAAAAGGTATGCGTTAAGCCACCTCGCCGGGCAAAAATTTTCTGCTGAAATCACAACTTGAAAGATCGGTGAAGGTTCATACATCGGCGCTGGGCCAAAGATGAGCCCGATAACAAGGAGTAACTGCAGGCCCTAACTCAGCTTCTGTATAGGGGATCTGATAACGGCAAAATTTATAGCGAGTCGTTTGCAATTTTTTTGTAACGGCTCGCTATTTTCGTGCGGGGTGTTTATAATGAAAAACAGGTTCGCAAGTCAGCGAACGCAACATTTCCGTATGAAAAATCGGAGGGAACATGAAGAAAAAAGCGATGAGTTTGTTGCTCGCTTTCGGCATGCTGGGCTCCTTGCTCGGTATCGTACCGAATGTAGTGTCGGCTGAAGAGTCTGAAGACGCCGGCGTGACCAAAGATGGCAAGTTTGAGCTGGCCTTGGTTACGGACGTCGGGACGATTGATGACCGTAGCTTCAACCAGGGATCCTGGGAAGGCGTTGTGAAGTACGCTGAAGAGAACGACGTCAGCCATAAGTATTATCGTCCGACCGAGCAGTCCGATGCGGCCTATGAGCAGGCGATCGACCTCGCGATCCAAGGCGGTGCCAAGGTGGTCGTCACCCCGGGTTACCTCTTTGAACCGGCTGTGTTCACGAAGGCGAACCAGTACAAGGACATTCACTTCATCTTGATTGATGGCGTGCCTCACGAAGTGGATCAACCCGCTCCGGAGCAACCCCTGGAAAACGTGATCGCGATCAACTATCGCGAGGAGCAAGCGGGCTATTTGGCCGGTTATGCGACGGTCAAGGAAGGCTATCGTAAGCTCGGCTTCATGGGCGGTATTGCGGTCCCGGCGGTTGTGCGTTTTGGTATAGGCTATGTCCAGGGCGCGAATGAAGCGGCGAAGGAACTTGGCCTGGCCAAGGAAGACGTCACCGTGAGCTACACCTATACGGGCAGCTTTGAACCGAAGCCGGAGATCGCGACGCAGGCGAAGTCCTGGTATCAGTCGGGCATGGAAGTGATCTTCTCTTGCGGCGGCGGTATCTGCACCTCGATCATGGGTGCGGCTGAAGAAGTTGACAAGAAGGTTATCGGCGTTGACGTCGACCAGTTCAACCTCTCTGAGAAGACGGTGCTTACCTCCGCGATGAAGAACATCCAGCTCTCCGTGTACGAAGCCATTAAGGCACACTATGACGGCACCTGGAAGGGTGAAGTCCAGCACCTCGGCGCAGAGCACGACATGGTCCTGATTGCACTCGAACACAAGACCTTCAAGAACTTCACCGAAGAAGACTACAAGGCGATCTACGAGAAGCTGAAGAAGGACGAGCTCAAGGTTGAGAATAAGCTCGAAGCCGAAAACGGTGATCCGACGGAACTCAACCTCGACAACCTCGTGTTGGACTTTGTCGCGAACGATTAATTGATCGGCGATCTTGACACAAGCATGTTGTATGAAGGCGACCTCTACGGAGGTCGTCTTTTTTCTTTGTCCAAGCTTTGCTGAAGAGCTTTGTGAGCTTCTGCCGATAAGCGCAAGAATAGATGGCTTAAACAGAGGGGAACAGAGATAAACAGAGATAAACAGAGGCTGTAAATAAGACTTGAACTATAGAAAGAAGCTTTATAGAATCAGTCCATAAAAAATGCTTGATTTTGTGCGTGTGTACGGACATGCAAGGAGGAGAAAGAATGCGTCAGAAACTGGGTCGCAAGGTTTATGACACGGAGAAAGCTGAATACATTGGCGATCAGACCGTGGGTTATTTCGGCGAAGACTATGGATTCCAAGAAACCCTGTATCGCAGAGCGGCAGATGATTTCTTCATCGTGGGCCGCGGAGGAAGCCGTTCTCCTTATCCGCAAGAGACGTTAGCCGCTTTAGACATGGAAGCTACGGAAGAGTGGTTGCGCCGTGTTTTGGGTGATGAGCGTGCGGAAGAGGTTTTGGCGAAGAATCAGGCGGAGCGTGAGGCCGGCAAAAGTGTCAAAAAGAGCGCGACGACTGCGCCGAAGAAGGCTGCAAGCAAAAAGCCAGTTGTGAAGAAAGCGCCGGCGAAGAAGACGGCTGAGAAGAAAACGACCGCCAAGAAGGCAAGTCAGACCAAAAGCAGCAAAAAATAAAGAATTTTATTGAGTCATGAAGATGCCTTCGGGCATCTTTTTTTATGGGGAAAGATGGGAAGCGCAGAGCGAAAAAAAAGAGATGGAAAAATTGAGACGACGCTTTGGGGTTTTGTGATCAATATCCTTTTGGCGGGCGTCAAATTTCTCTTTGGCGTGATTTTTAAGAGTCCAGCGGTGCTCACAGATGGTTTGAACAGTTTGAGCGACAGTCTGACTTCGGTTTTGAGTTCGTTCAGCCTTTGGATTGCGAAAAAGCCGGCGGATGAGGCGCATCCATTTGGGCATGCGAGGAGCGAATATATCGGGACCATGCTTTTTGCCGTCTTCGTGATGAGCTTGGGCTTAGGGACAGGCTATTCATCTGTGCGTCGTTTGTTTGAGCCGGAGGCTTTGCCTTTGCCGAGCCCTTTGCTTCTTGTTCTGATGTGTGTGTCTGCTGGGGTCAAGGCCGGGCTCTTTTTCTTTTACAGAGCTAGGGCGCAACAGTATGCGTCAGATCTCCTTCGCCTTGCGGCACAAGATAGTGCCTGGGATGTGCTCTTGTCTTTGGTTTTGCTGATCGGCTTGAGTTTGCGTCCCAGTTTAGGTCCGATCGGAGGTGCCCGCGTGGATGCCGCTTTGGCGCTGCTCATTTCAATCTTGATCCTGTTGTCTGGCATACAGATTTTACGGCGGACCTTGGATCGGATTTTGGGATATGCACCGTCAGGACAGGTGGTCCATGATATAGAAAAAGCCATCCTATCTATGCCCAAAGTGAAAGGGATACATGATCTATTAATTCACGACTACGGATTGGATCGCTTGCTCGGAAGTGTTCATGTGGAGTTGCCGTCACAGATGAGTTTGTTGGAGGCGCATGACTGTGCGGATCACATTGAACGGCGAATTGCCAAAGCTTTCGGCATTCAATTTCTCGTGCACTTAGATCCCGTCGACGATTCTGATCAGGTGGAACAAGAGGCGAAACTGTATGCGATGTCTGTACTTAAAGAATATGATCCCAGACTTGAATTACATGATTTTCGCCTTTTGCAAGGGCGGCGCTTTCGTAATTTGTGTTTCGATGTGAGACTTCCTTTAGGAATGAGTGAAGCGGGTATAGCAGAGGGCCTGCGACAGGCTTTTTTGGAGAAAAATTCAAAAGATAATGCCGTTATTACGATCGAACAAGGTTACTTGGGGCTGCCCTATGGCGAAGTGGAAATGGATTGAGGATCTGAGGCTCGACAGGAGGCTTTCGGCAGAAAAATAGAAAAGCCCTGTTTATCCACATCAAAAAGGTCTATGCTGTACACAATATGATGCGGCGAAAGCCGAGGAGGAACTTATGGATCGGACAAAAGAGCACGCAGCACGCGCTTTGGAAAAACATCGCGAATGGGGCGGAAAAATTGAGGTCGTCACGCATGTTCCTGTGGCCACGTCGGAGGATTTAGCCTTGGCCTATACCCCAGGGGTCGCGGCAGCGTGTATGGCGATTCATGAAGATGTCAATGAATCCTATCAGTTGACGCGCCGTCACAATCTCGCCTTGGTCGTGACGGACGGGACGGCTGTGCTGGGTCTAGGCGATATTGGCCCTGAGGCGGGCATGCCAGTGATGGAAGGCAAGTGTGCGCTCTTTAAGGCCTTTGGGGATGTGGATGCTTTTCCGCTTTGTGTCAAAACCAAAGATGTCGATGAGATCGTGCAGACGATTTACAACATTTCGGGCAGTTTCGCGGGGATTAACCTTGAAGATATTGCGGCACCTCGATGCTTTGAAATTGAACGCCGCCTCAAAGAACTCTGCGATATTCCCATTTTCCATGATGATCAACACGGGACCGCCATTGTCACCTTGGCTGGCTTATTGAATGCGCTGCGCGTAGTGAACAAAAAAATTGAAGATGTGAAGATTGTGTTTAGTGGTGCGGGTGCAGCGGGGATTGCGATTGCCAAACTTTTGTTGGCAGCTGGTGCAAAACATATTATTTTGACGGATCGCAAAGGGATCATCTCGTCACAGCGAAATGACCTTGATGCGTCTAAAAAAGAGATGCTTAAGTGCACGAACCTTGAGGATCAATCGGGTTCTCTGGCGGATGCGATGCGCGGGGCAGACGTCTTTGTTGGCGTGTCGGCGCCTGGCATTGTGAGTCAGGAGATGGTCGCTTCGATGGCTGAACGCGCGATCGTCTTTGCCTGTGCCAATCCCGTTCCTGAGATTTATCCGGATGAGGCCAAAGAAGCGGGTGCTTGCCTGGTGGCGACGGGCCGTTCGGATTTCCCGAATCAGATCAACAATGTCTTGGCTTTCCCGGGGGTTTTCCGCGGGGCTTTTGATGTGCGAGCCAAAGAGATCAATGAAGAGATGAATGTCGCGGCAGCGATGGCTTTGGCGCAGATTTTGAGTGAGGATGAACTGTCCGCCGAGCGAATTTTGCCCGATGCTTTTGATGCGCGCGTTTGTAGGGCGGTGGCTAAAGCTGTGGCAGAAGCTGCACGCAAGACGGGCGTGGCGAGACTTTAAGCTTTTGGCTAAGGACCCGCGGAGCAAGCCGGGAACTCGAGAGCAAGGGCTCGAGAGCAAGCTAAGAACTTGAGGGCAAAGCCTTGGGCTGAAAAATCAAGCGCTAACCCGTTGGTAAAATTATTAAAAATGGATGCACAAAAGATCGGATTGGTTGTACAATGCATTCATTATTCCATGCGATATAGCAGGAGGAACAGATTCATGAAGAAATCGTTTATGGCTAAGAGCGTCGCATTCGCTTTGGCGACCTTGTTGTGCGTCCCCTTTGCGTTCTTGAAGGCGGAGGAAGAGTCGAAAGCGACGACCGAAGCGCAAGTGACCACAGAGGGAAGCACGAAGGAAAGCGCATCTGAAGTGCAAAGCTCGGAAGAGACGAAAGAAGCTACGACTGAGGCGAGCCCTGAGACGAGCGAAGCGCAAGCGGAAAAAAGCGAGTACAGCTTTGACGCGCAGGCTCTTTTGAGTCAGCAGATGATGTTGGCCGTCGATTGGTGGCAGAACTCGGGCGAAATGCGCGCTTTGTTCTTGCAAGGTTACGCACTTGCGAAGCTCCGTTTGGATGAAGCCCTCAAGAATAAGGGTGATAAGCCTTTGGCGATCGCGCTCGACCTCGACGAGACGGTGCTTGACAATGGTCCGTATCAGGCTCAGTGCATCAAGGATGGCACCGGCTTTGAACCGAAGAGTTGGGACGAATGGTGCTTGCTGAAGACGGCCAAAGCCGTTCCGGGCGCCAAGGATTTCTTGAACTATGCCGATGAACAGGGCGTGCAGATTTACTACATCTCCGACCGTGGCGTGAATGTGCTTGAAGCGACGATCGAAAACCTCAAGGCTGAGGGCATCCCGGTCCAGGGCGAAGATCATGTCATGCTCAAGGATCCGGAAGATAAGACGGGTAAAGTGGCTCGCCGTGAAAAAGTCACCGAACAAAATGAGCTGATCATGCTCTTTGGTGACAACCTCAATGACTTTGAAGAATTCTCTAAGAAGGACTTGACTGAGCGCCTGAACAAGGTCGAAGAACTTCAGGCTGAATTTGGTGCGAAGTTCATCGTCTTCCCGAACCCCATGTACGGTTCTTTTGAATCGGCCATCTATGGTCCGGACAAGCTCGATGCAGCGGGCAAACTTGCGGCTCGTGAGAAAGCTTTGAAGCCCATCAAATAAGTGAGCAAAGCTTGAGTATTCGTTAAAATGACGGAGGACTTCACGGAAGTGGAGCCTCCGTTTTTTTTCTTGGGAGGATGAAAGATGAGCAGTCATGAGTCGCAGCCATTTGAGGCAAAAAAAGTCCGTATAGCCAAAGATTCGATGGGCGAAATAGAGGTGCCAGCCGAGCACTTTTGGGGCGCTCAAACGCAACGGAGCGTGCAAAATTTTAAGATCGGTGTGAAGATGCCTTTGCGGCAGATTTATGCTTTGGCGCTGGTCAAAGGAGCTGCAGCCAGAGTGAATGCCCGTCAGGGCCGTTTGACCGCTTCACAGGCGCAGGCGATTGAAGCCGTCGCAGATGAGATCGTCTCGGGCCGCTATGATGCAGAATTTCCCCTCAAGGTGTATCAGACGGGAAGCGGCACGCAAAGCAATATGAATGTGAATGAGGTCATTGCGGAACTGGCGAGTCAACGCCTGGGAGAAAGACTTCATCCGAATGATCAGATTAACTGCGGCCAAAGTTCGAATGATGTCTTCCCGACGGCGATGCACGTGGCGGCCGAATCCGCTTTGAGAGAAAAACTCTTGCCCGCTTTGCTTCACTTAAAGGCGGCACTTGAGTCGCTTAAAGCGCGCGCAGGCGAAACGCGAAAGTTGGGGCGCACCCATTTGCAAGATGCGGTTCCTATGAAATTTTCCGAAGAAGTTTCGGGATGGATCGGTATTTTGGAAGCCGCTGAGCAAGAGATCACGTATCAAAGAGAAGGCCTATTATCCTTGGCAATCGGGGGCACAGCGATTGGCACAGGGCTGAATACGTCAAAAGGTTTTGGCGAGGCGGTTGCGGCGGTCCTTGCAGAAAAGACGAAACAAGCCTTTGTTTCTGCTTCGAATAAATTTACAGCTCTGTCCAGCAAGGGTGCCATTTGTCGCGCACACAGCGCATTGGCGACTTTGGCAGCTGGCCTCATGAAGATTGCGAACGACGTGAGATGGCTGGGGAGCGGTCCGAGAGGCGGACTGGGGGAATTAAAATTACCTGCCAATGAACCTGGAAGTTCGATTATGCCGGGCAAAGTGAATCCGACGCAATGTGAGGCGCTATCGATGGTCGCGCTTCGTGTCATGGGCAATCACACGAGTGTGACGATGGCTGAAAGTCAGGGAAACTTTGAGCTCAACGTGTATATGCCGCTTTTAATCCACCTCTTTTTGGAGTCCTGTGATTTGCTCGGTGAGGCGATGAGTTCTTTTGACACGCATTGCATCGCGGGGCTTGAAATTGAGGCCAGTGCCATGAG
>JAEWGS010000081.1 GCA_023388205.1 Bacillota bacterium | reverse complement strand
TTGAATTATCCTATGCTAACGCTTAGGAGGATCGCGTATGACCGTACTAGATATGAATGAATCTGTGTATCACTTGACTCAGGAGCACCAGGATTTAATTGAGATTTTGGCGGAGCTCGGCTTTAGTGAAATTAAAAATCCTGTACTTAGGAAAACCTTGGGTCGACAAATGACCCTGCCTCGTGGAGCAAAGGTGAAAGGTATTTCCTGGCTTCATGTGGTCGAAGGGCTAAAAAAGGCGGGCTATCTTTTGAAAATGACCTCATCTCAGATCAGCGAAGATAAGGTGGAGCAGCTCAAGGACTTATTAAAACGCTTACATGAAGGAGAGGCCTTAGACGCTGTAAGAGCCCGTTTCAAAACGCAGTTTCAAGACGTCGCGATCGATGAAATTATGGCGGCGGAAAAGTCTTTGATGGAAAGTGGCGTTCCAGCCAAAGAAGTTCAAAAGCTGTGTGATTTGCATGCGGCTTTATTCCAGGATCAAAAGGCCTACGATTGTCACGTCGGCTTAGCGCAGTTTGAGTTGACGCACCCAATCAAGTATTTTGAGGCAGAAATTGAAGCCATCGAACAACTTTTGGACCGAGTTGATCAGCTGCTTCAAGAAGACCGGTGGGAAAAGGTGGAAGCTCATACGCTCAATGATCTTTGCGCCGATTTGGCACAAATTCCTATCCACTACGCTAAAAAAGGTGACCTGATTTATCCGCTGCTCAATACGAAGTACGGCATCATCGGTCCGGCCAAGGTAATGTGGGCCAAGGATGTTGAACATAGACAGGCGTTGCATCGATTCTTGAGAGATGTCAAAGTGAATCGAAAGGCTTTTTTGAATCAGACGCTTTTTCAAGACCTCAGAGAAATGTGTCAAAAGGAGCGCGCGTTTTTGCTCCCGCTTTGTGCGAAGCAATTGTCCCAAGAGGATTGGCGCCAGATTTATGAGGATATCAAAGCTTATGAGACTTGCCTCAACGTTGAGCAAGCTGTGTGGGATGAGGGCGAGGGATCGCGGACTTCACCCAGGCAGCTGAGGCAGCAAGCTCAAGCGGATTCAACTGAAATGCAAAGGATTGGCACAAACGATGAGCTGAACTTTGAGGGGAGCGCAACAGGGGGTGCGACAGAAGATCAAGCACAAGCGCAGCGTATTGACTTAGGGTACGGCTCTTTAACACGAGAAGAGTTAATTGCGATGCTCAATACGATCCCGCAAGAAATCACCTTTGTCGACGCGAAAGATATCAACCGCTATTTCAATGAGACCCCTGGGCTGAAACACTTCAAGAGACCAAAGCAGGCCTTAGGAAGAGATGTGTATAGCTGCCATCCGCCTCAGGCCGAAGCTGTTGTCCGCAAAATGATCTCGGCCTTTAAGTCGGGTGAAAGAGATCTCTTCGTTCGCGAAGTTCACCGTGGGCCCATTCATCTCATCGTTGAATATCGAGCGGTACGAAATGCGGAGGGAGCGTATTTAGGGGTATTGGAATTGGTGCGAGAGCAAGAGGCGATGGGCTCGGATGAAGCATTGCCATCTTAAAAACAAGCTGAAGCGGCTCATGAAAGGGCCAAGAACAAGCTGAAGCGACATTTGAAATGGCGAGGCGCTTGCGAAGACGTGGGCGCCTCGCGCTTTTACCGCAGCAAAAGCTAAAATAGTGGGAATTGAAAGTGTAGTTAAGAAGATAAAGCGAGGTCAACTTGATGCACGTCCACATAAAAAGACTGCGAAACCTGTTCCGCACATCAAACCCATTATTGACGATCTTGACAGCTTATATTCTCGTTGTTTTGGTGAATAGTCTATGTGCGGATCAGACGTATTTGTTTTGGACCTTAAACGTGATGTCTTTAGGGTCATTTTTGCTTTTGTTTTTGCTTTCTGGTGTAACGAGCTTCCTCTGGGCTGCTCATATCGACCCATACCGACAAATGAAGTACAGCTTTTTAGCTTATGTGTTTTACATCATTGCCATCACACCGATCGCGTCCACTGCATTGGGCTACAGTGTGCTTTTACTCCCCTTGGTGGGCTATCAGCTCTTTAAGCTGAAACGTAGCGATGTGTTTTTAGGGCTGGTCTTGCTCTTTTCGGCGATCAAAGGATGCATTCTTCTCAGGATCAGTCAAATTGATGATCAAACGCTTTGGGGTCGCTACGCTTTGACGCATCAAAAGGAGTGGCATGCGCTTTCCTTTCTTCTAATCTTTGGAATCGTTCTTTTGGCGGGCTATCTTCTTTATTTAGCTTGGGTGGGCCGCCTGCGAGGGTGCAGTTCAGGGACGGAGAGGGCTTTTACCTCCGAGTCAACGAAAGTGGCAGAAGCGACTGAAGGCTCAACGACTTCGAGCGAAGTCAGCCTTGGCCTCCGAAAGGCCTTTAATCCCATCCTCGACCGCTATGTCGCCTGGGAAAGCCAAAATCCGATGGGGCTCAAGCTGGTCGGTGTCGCTTTCCTTCTGTTGTTTTTCTTTCACACGGCGCTTCTCATTCGCTTGATGATTTTGCGGGTGGATCAGTTTTCAACCCCAACTTACGATTTCGGCATCTTCAGCCAAATGTTTGCGAATATGCATAAAGGCTTGGGACCTGTGACGACTTTGGAGCGGGATCGTTGGTTATCCCATTTTGATGTGCACATGTCTCCCATTTATTATCTTTTGTATCCTTTGTATTATCTTTTCCCCAACCCGAAAACATTGCAGGTCGGACAAATTCTTGTGGTCTATTCTGGCCTCATTCCTTTTTGGCTTTTGGTGAAGCGTTTGACCAAAGATAAGGGCATCCGCGTGCTCTCGATCTTGCTCTACTTGGCCATGCCCGCTTTTGCGCTGAATAATCTCTATGATTTGCATGAAAACTGTTTTTTGCCGCCGCTACTTTTGTGCTTGGCCTATGCCTGCGTTTCAAAGCGCTTTGTCCTTCAATTTATCTGTACAGTGGCTGTCTTAGCGGTCAAAGAAGATGCGGGACTTTATCTCGTGTTTTTGGGCTTGTTTTTCTTTTTTACGTCGCGTTTTCACTTTAGCTTAAAAGAAAAAATTTGGATCGCTGCGAGTGATGTGGTCTTGCCTTTAATCTATGTCTTTTTCATTATCGATTGGTTGAATCAAAGTGGGGCGGGTGCGATGACCGATCGCTTCAGCAACTTGATGCTCCCAGGTCAAACGAGCCTCTTGTCTGCTTTGATCAACTGTTTGCTGAATCCCACCTTTGCATTGAGTGGCATGTTTACTTACGATAAACTCGCTTATCTGTTTTTGGTCCTATTGCCTTTGGGATTTTTACCTTTAATCAATCGAAAGCCGGCTCAACTTTTTTTGGCGATGCCCCTGGTCGTGATCAATTTGCTCAGCGCGTATAAATATCAGTATCAACTGACCTTTCAATACGGCTATGGTTCGACAGCTTTACTTTTGTTTTCAGCTTTATTGGTCATCTGCGAGATCAAGTCTAAGCGGCGTTTGACGATCGTGAAAGCGGCTTTAGTGCTGACGAGTTTATTGACGATATTTATTTTTTATCAACTCCATTTATCTGGGAGAATTGTTCAACTGGGTCAATGGGATAGAGTCAAAGAGAAGCACCTGCGTATGGCTGAGCAGCTGAATCAACTTCCTAGGGATCGGGTGATCTTGGCAGACGGTTTTTTGACCACACGCTTGAGTGATGTGAGTGAGTTGTACGATTTGAAATATCATCACCACGGCAATTTTGACCCAGCGATTCAACTTCTTGTGATTCCAAGGCAAGCAGCTGGAGAAAACGAAATCTATCATAAGTACATCGAGCAGGGGTATCAAGAATCGAAATTTTCCACAGAAGATTTGATTGTGCTTGAAAAAGCAGCTGATCCGCAAACGCAGACTGATCCCCAAACGCAGCCTGATCCCCAAGGACAGACACAAAAATGAAAAAGCGGGCGATACGAAATGAGAGGGCAATCCAAAATGGATCGCCCTTTTTTTATGTGAAAGCGATTGGATCGATCGTGGACTGTAGCGGCGATCACGACATATAGAAGCCCTGATCTCCCGAACAAAAGAAACTTTCAAGAAAAAAGTTAGGTATTCCCTAAAAAATATCTTGAAAATATCGAATCAAAGAGTTAACCTATGCTAACAACAAAAATAAAAGCGCTCATGAATAAGGAGGAGCCGATGAAAACTTTGATTAAAAAAGCAGCCGCGTGGCTGACGTCTTTGAGTGTGATGGGACTCGTGCTGATGCCGAGCGTTTCGGCGAAGCTTTCTGCGGAAGAGAAAAAACCGATCGTTACTGTGACGACCTCTTTCTTGGAAGATATGGTTCAGGTTTTGGTCGGAGACTTGGTTCAAACGGAACTGATTATTCCTGCGGGAGGTGACCCGCATCTTTACGAACCGAAGCCAGGGGACCTGAAGAAAATCGCCGAGGCAGATTTGCTGCTTTATCACGGCATTCACTTTGAAGGTAAGATGACCGACGTGCTTGAGGAAAATCACGGCGTGGCGGTGACGGAGGCGTTTAAGCCTGAAGAAATTGGCGAATTTGAAGAAGATGGCGAGAAAGTGCAAGACCCGCATTTCTGGTTCGACCCGCAACTTTATAAGAAGGCAACTCAGCGTGCAGCTAAAGCCTTGATAGAGCTTTTGCCTGAACACGAAAAAGAAATTCAAGAGGCGCTGAAAAAATATGAAGGCGAACTCGATCAACTCGAAAAAGAGAGCAAGGAGCTGATTGCTGAAATCCCCGAAAAGTCTCGTTATTTAGTGACGCCGCATGACGCCTTCTCTTATTTTGGCCGTACGTATGGGATTCAACCCGTGGCGCCACAAGGCGTTTCGACCGATTCGGAAGTTTCAAATAAAGACATCGAAGACACCGCCCAGTTCATCGTCGACCGAGGCATCAAAGCGATTTTCGCAGAATCCTCGACAAACCCGAAGCGCATGGAGAAGATCCAAGAAGTTGTTCGTTCCAAGGGTGCAGATGTCAAGGTGCTCATGAGCGAAGAAGATCAGCTTTTCTCAGATTCGCTCGCGCCCAAGGGCCAACCCGGAGACAACTACTTAGATATGGTGCGACATAACGTCAAAACGATTGTCGATCATTTGAAATGAGCGCATCCTGAAGCAGCGTGTGCGTTGACGCAGATAACACGGATTTTCTTAGATCACGATCAAGAAAGAGGGGGCGACCCCTCTTTCTTTGTTGATACTTATGTGAAGGTTTTAGTGCCCCGAAGTTTTAGCGCAAGACGAATAAAAGTGTTAGGCTAACAGAAAGATTTTGAGATGACAGAGGCAAAATTCATGACGGACGAACAGAGGAAGACAAATGAAACTTCAGGATTGCAAGGAGCTGCCTTGACTGCAAAAAATCATCAAGAACTGCAGCCTCGCCGTCCCGCGATTCGCATCGAAGATTTGACGATGAGCTATCGTGAAACTCCGGTTTTGTGGGATGTGGATTTGGAAATTCCGCAAGCGGTTCTTTGCGCCGTCGTCGGTCCAAACGGAGCAGGGAAGTCGACCCTGATCAAGGGCATTATGTCTTTGCTCAAACCTCTGTCAGGTGAAATTTCTGTGCTCGGGATGCCTTTTGCTCAGGTGAGGAGAGAGGTCGCTTATGTGCCTCAGGTCGGTGAAGTGAGCTGGGATTTTCCGACGACGGTGCTCGATGTGGCTGCGATGGGTCGTTACAGTCAAAGAGGCTGGATCAAGCGCTTAACAGCAGAAGATCGCGAAGCTGCGGAACACAGCTTAGAAATTATGGGCTTAACTGAGATGCGCCATCGCCAAATTTCTGAGCTTTCGGGCGGGCAAAGGCAGCGGGTCTTTTTGGCGCGTGCGCTTTGCCAAGATGCGAGACTGTTTTTGTTGGATGAACCCTTACAAGGTGTTGATAAGACGACCGAGATGCTGATGGTTGAACAGCTCAAGCGCCTGCGCGATCGAGGCAAGACGGTCATCGTCGTGCATCACGACCTCAATACGATCAAAGATTATTTTGATCACATCGTGATGTTGCGCCGCGTCGTGGTCGCAAGCGGTCCGGTGGATCAGGTGTTTACCCGAGAGAATATTGAACGAACATATGGCGATTTGAATTTGAAAGGAGGGGAAAATCGATGATGCACCTGAGCTTTTTAGCTGCCAAGATTTCATCGCTAAACTCAGGTCAGAACACGGCGTTTGATCCGTGGCGGATTTTTTCCTCTTACACCTTCCAAATTGCCTTAATTGGGACGGTGCTTTTGGCCTTGGGATGTGCGCTGGTTGGTACATTTAACATGCTCAAAGGGGAGTCTCTGATTGGAGATGCAGTTGGCCATTCAACTTACCCAGGCATTGTGCTGGCTTTCATGCTGACCCTGTCGCGTTCACCGGTTTTATTAAATTTAGGCGCGGTGCTGGCGGGCTTTTTGGCTTACCTGATGATTCGGAGCTTCGCTTTTAAGGCAAAGTTCAAAGCCGACACGGCGATGGCGATCGTGCTCACGGGTTTTTTCGCCTTGGGCTCAGCATTGAATGCTTATACAGTGAGCCAAGAACGCTACCGTGGTGTTGCTCAAGCTAGCCTCAAAAATTATCTTTTTGGACAGGCCGCGGATATGATGAAAGAGGATGTTTGGCTGATCTTCGCGTCTTTAGTTTTGGTCATTCTTTTGCTCATCTTGTTTTATAAGGAACTCAAAATTTCTGTATTTGATCCAGGTTACGCGGGATCAATCGGATTTTTCCCGAAACGCATATCGAATATTTTATTGCTGATGACGATGCTTTTGATCGCCCAAGGGCTCAAATCGGTCGGCGTGATATTGATCTCTTCGCTTTTCATTGCGCCTCCCCTTGCTGCGCGACAATGGTCGAATCGCTTATCTGTGGTTTTGGCCTTATCTGCTTTGTTTGGTGTGCTCGGGGCGGCCTGTGGGACTTATGTGAGTTCTTTGGCGTCAGGGCTGTCGACCGGGCCGACGATCATTGTGTTTTTGACCTTCTTTGCATTTTTATCGATGCTCCTTGGCCCTTATGGCATGATCTTTAGCGCGAGAAGGCAAAAGCGCATGGCCCGAAGTGAAGCCCAAAGTGAAGCCCGAAGTGAAGCCCAAAGCGAAAGGAGGCCCCTGTGATGAACTACCAACTCGATATCCTTCTCATCTTGCTGAGTACCGCTGTGGCCTGTGTTTTGCCCGGCTGTTTTCTTGTTTTGCGGGCGCATTCCATGGTGGCAGATGCAATCTCACATTCGGTGCTACTCGGCATAGTGGTGGCCTTTAGTCTGACCCATTCTTTCAATTCACCTTGGCTTTTGATCGGGGCGGCGCTCTTTGCTGTTTTGATGGTTTGGCTGGTCAGTTTGATTTCAAAGGCGGCGCATACGCGTTCTGACGCGGCTTTGGGGCTGGCTTACACCTTCTTTTTTGCGCTCGCGGTCATTTTAATTTCACGATATTTTTCTTCGTATCACTTGGATGTGGATCAGGTGCTTTTGGGGGATGTGACGGTTGCACCCTTGCGTCGCGTGAGTCTGCCGGCCTTTTTAGGAGGGGCTTCATATCCTTATTCTTTGATTCAAATGAGTGTGGTCCTGCTTTTGAACGTCGTGATTATTTTGCTTTTTTATCGCGGCTTAAAGGTGACGAGCTTCGATCCGGCCTTTGCCGCAGTAGCGGGTTTTTCATTGGCTTTTTACGAGTATTTGCTCATGACGGTGGTCTCTTTGACGTCGGTGGCGGCCTTTGATGCTGTCGGTGCCATCTTGGTTTTGGCCCTGATTGTGACCGCCCCTGCGACGGCGTGGCTGCTTTGCAAGCGACTGCGCCATATGATCGGTCTGTCGATCGTCTTTTCGGTTCTTTCTGTCGTGTCCGGCTATCACGCTGCTTTGTTCTATAACATTCCCTATTCAGCGGGAATTGCGGCGAGTGGATTCATACTCTTTGTTTTGGTTTATCTCTTTCATCAAAATGGAAGTATCAAAAGTGCGCTTGATCACCTGCGCTTGAAACGGCGTTTTGAACAAGATCTTTTGCTTTTGCACTTGATGAACCATCGCCGAGAGATCGACGCGAACTGGCAGAAAGAGCTAGGGTTACATTCGATTTTGCAGCACCTTAATTGGAAAGAAAGAAAGCTTCACCGGCATCGCAAAGCGCTTTTGAAAAAAGCTTATGCAAGAGATGATGCGGATAACTATGTCATCGAAATAACGGAGGCAGGCCTCAAAGAAGCCCAAGCTTTGATGCAGCGCTATGAGATTCCTTATATCGAGCGATCGCTTAAAACAGACTAGGTGTGAGCGAGCATGAATTTTAGTCGCGCCGGATCTGAGTTTGAAAGTTCATTTCTTTTGGGGAAAAATTTCAGGAAGTGAAGCGGACAAAGTTTTAGGATCGATATGGAGGCTATGGACGAGTTGATCTTGTTCATAGCAGAGCTCCAAAAGTCCGAAATCTCGTTTCTCAAAAACGGCCTGCAGAAAAACTGTGTCCCCCTCCCAATGTGGGCGATTGAGGAACTCTTCAGAACTTAACCATTCGAGCTGTCCCTCGGGGCAATCTTGCAAGAGCTGATCCGCTTTTGGCCCTTTTTCATAATCGTTGGTGTAATAGACGGGCATCCATTGAATGGAAGGCACCCCCTCTGTGAGATTGGTGTAGAGAACCCAGCCGCGGGGGTGAAGATGGTGGACGATCAGGCCGCTTTCTTCTTCGATCTCGCGACGTGCTGAGGCTTCAAAAGACTCACCCGCTTCAACTTTGCCGCCGATGCCGATGTATTTGTGCGCGTTGATATCTCGTTTTTTCTTATTCCTGTAGAGGAAAAGATAGCGGGACGTCGCTTGATCTTCGATATAAGTCACGGTGTAAAGCGGATGGGGCAGCTGTCTATAAGTCGACCAAAAACGCTCGTATCCCAAGTTTTGAAAAAACTGATAAAGAGACGATGACTCATGAGTCACAAGATACTGCATGAGCTGTTTTGCTAAAACTGTAGCAGGGGGAAAGTGCATAGGTCAGGCTCCTTCTAGTGAACGGTATTTAGGCTTGCTGCCATTTTGGCTTGCTTGGGCGTCGGCTTCTTTTGGCGTCAGCTTCTTCTGCTTGGCTCGCATCTTCTGTCGCACATATCAAATCTTAGCGCATATCAAGTTTATTAGCGCTAAGGATGGAGCAAAATCGAGGCGAAGCTTGTTTTAACAAAATTTTCACGGAACGCAGAGGAAAATAAAAAGTCGAATTCATTTATTTCGCGCTAAAAGGCCTTCTTTGCGATTTTTCTCATTTTTCGCATTTCTCTCATCTCATCTTCTTGAAGCGAAAAAAGGCGAAATAGTGGCGCTTGTGCTAGAATATTAAGTTCAGAATAGGAGGATTTTGGATGGCACAAACGGAAGCAAAAGCGAACCCGAACGCCTTGTCCGTGGATGAGCTTTTTAAGAATAACGTGAACAATGTGGTGCCGGTCGATCTCGATCAGGAGATGCGCCGATCCTTTATTGATTATGCCATGAGCGTGATTTCTGATCGCGCCTTGCCCGATGCGAGAGACGGATTAAAACCCGTGCATCGACGTATTTTGTATTCCATGTTTACCCAGGGCTTTACACCGGACAAACCGTACCGCAAGTGTGCGACGACGGTCGGTGACGTCTTGGGTCGCTTTCATCCGCACGGTGACGCAGCGGTTTATGATGCTTTGGTGCGTTTAGCGCAAGACTTTAGTATGCGCTTTCCTTTGGTCGATGGACACGGTAACTTCGGTTCAAGAGATGGGGACGCGGCGGCGGCTTACCGTTACACCGAAGCGAGGTTAACCAAGCTCGCCCTCGAAATGATGGGGGATATCAATAAGCAGACGGTGGACTTTCGGCCGAACTTCGATGAGCACGAGATGGAGCCCATCGTCTTGCCGACCCATTTTCCAAATCTTTTGGTGAACGGATCGACGGGTATCGCTGTCGGTATGGCCACGTCGATTCCGCCTCATAACTTAGAAGAGACCGTCGAAGCGGCGATTCACCTCATGAAGCACCCCGATGCAGATGTGGATGCCCTGATGCAATTTGTCCAGGCTCCAGATTTCCCAACGGGCGGCACGATTATGGGTCTTGCGGGCGTGCGGGAGTTCTATCGGACGGGACGCGGTCGCATTGTGGTTCGCGCGAGCGCGGAGATTGAAGAAATGGGCGGCGGACGCCAGCGTATCGTGGTGCACGATTTGCCCTATATGGTTAATAAGGCGCGCCTCCTCGAGCGCATTTCGGATCAAGTTAAAGCGAAGCGGATCGAGGGCATCAGCCATCTGCGCGACGAGTCTGACCGCAATGATGCCGTGCGAATTGTGATTGAACTCAAGCGCGATGCGAACGCGAATTTGACGCTCAACCAGCTTTACAAATACACCGAATTGCAAGATTCCTTTAGCGCGAATATGCTCGCCTTGGTGCCGGATCAGCATGGGGTTTTTGTCCCGCGTACGCTGAATCTCAAAGAGGCGCTCGCCTGCTATGTCTCGCACCAAAAGGAAGTCGTGACCCGCAAGTTCCGCTTCGATCTCGAAAAGGCGGAGGCCAGACGCCATATTGTTGAAGGCTTGCGCATCGCGATCGATTTCATCGATGAAGTGATTCGGATCATTCGAAATTCCAAAACGGAGTCGGAGGCCAAAGAGCGCCTTTGCGAACGCTTTAACTTTTCAGATCGACAAGCTCAACACATCGTCGACATGCGCTTAGGCCGTTTGACCGGTTTGGAGCGCGACAAGCTTGAAGCGGAGTTTAACGAATTGTGCGAGCGGATCGAACGCATCGGTCAGATTCTTGCGGACGAACAGCTTCTCATTGCCGAAATTGAAAAAGACCTTCGCGCACTGCTTGCAACTTATGCAGACGAAAGAAGAACAAAGATCGATCCCTTTGGCGTTGATGGTATCGCAGACGAACACCTCATCAAGCGCGAGGAAGTCGCTTTGACCCTGACCCGTTTGGGTTATATCAAGCGTATTCCTGTTGAAACCTATGAAATTCAGCACCGTGGCGGTCGCGGAATCACGGGGATGAGCACAAGAGAAGAAGATATGGTGCAAACGCTGCTGACGGCGTCGAGCCACGACACGATTCTCTTTTTTACAAACACCGGCCGCGTGTTCCGAAAAAAAGGTTACGAAATTCCAGAAGGTGGCCGTCAGGCTCGTGGTATGGCCATTGTCAATTTGCTGCAGCTTGAAGCCGATGAGAAGATTGTCGGCTTGATTGCGGTCAAAGAGTTTACAGCGGATTTGAACCTCATCATCGCGACGAAGCGCGGTTTGGTCAAGAAGACGGATCTCATGGCCTACAGTCGTATTCATACGGGCGGTATTATTGCGGTCAACTTGCGTGAAAATGATCAGGTCGTGAGTGTTCAGCTGATTCAAGATGACTGCGACTTGGTCCTAGTGACTGAGCAGGGAAACTTGATTCGCTTCAAGCCCGAAGAGGTGAGAGAAACAGGACGAAATACCTTCGGCGTTCGGGGGATTTCCTTACGCGAAGACGATGCCGTGATGACCTTGCTGGAAGTGGACGAAAAGAAAGAACTGGTCTTCTGTTCGGAGAATGGTTTCGGCAAAAGAACGCGCTTTGATGAGTTCAAAGTGCAGCGCCGTGGCGGCATGGGCATTCGTTGTTATGGCTGCAATGAAAAAACAGGACGCCTCGTTTCGGCTGCGGCGGTCGCTGAAGATGAGGAGCTGATCTTGATGAATGATGCGGGCATTATGATTCGTATTCCCGTGTCTGAAATCAGTGTTTTGGGTCGCTATGCCAGTGGCGTAACAGTGATGCGCTGTGGAGAAGGGGTTCATGTTGTCGATTTGGCGGTTGTGGCCAAAGCGCCGGAACAAGGAACGGCTTCATCTGAGGCGAGCAAGACGGATCAGGCCGAGGAGCTTGCTTCGAGCGTCGAGGCGAGCGAAGCGCAGATCGGAGCGATGGAACGAAGCGAGCTGAAAGAGACTCAAGGCGCTCAAATTTTAGATACAGAGGAGAATCGCAAAACGTTCGAGGCTTTCTTCGAGAAAACAGGCTTGAAGCATGAGCCAGAAGAAGATGAAGACGAAGATGCATCTTATACTTCTGATTGGTCTGAAGATGCGAGCATGCGACTTCGTTCCAAAGAACACGAAGACTTAGAAGATCAAGCATCAGAAGAGGACGAGGATATCTAAAAAATGCGTCATTAAATCTTTGGTGTTTTAGGAAAAGGAGATGCATATAAAAATCGCCGCTCGGCTCAAGAGCGGCGATTTTTTATTGAGGTTTTTCGACTGTGATGCTCGGGTTTAGAGACCCAGTTGGATGGTGACATTGGCCAGGTCGTTGAGTCGATCATCATGAGAGACCATAATAACGCTTTGCTCTCTTTTGCTTAGAATTTCATGAAGCTCGTCGATCGCGGCTTGGTCTAAGTTGTTGATCGGTTCGTCGAGTATGAGCAAAGTCTCTGAACCAAGCAGACAGCGAAGCAGCGAAAGCCTCTGTGCTTCGCCCCCGGATGCGGCACTTAATTTGTCAGCACGTTCATCTAAACGACCTTCCCATTTCCCGAGGAGTTGACGTAAATCGCTCGGACTGTTCTTGAGATCAAGGGAACGGCCTAAACACAAGTTTTCTTCAAGATTTACGGGGAAATAATGAGCTTTTTGTTCACAGAGAATCTTCGAACAGTTTTTTCCAAAATGAAGTTCTCCCTCATAGTCATGAAGAAGTCCCGCTAGAATTTTGAGCAAGGTGCTTTTACCACTTCCGTTTGGTCCTGTGATGAGAACGAAGTCCCCTTTATGGATCGAAAAACTGATGGGCTTAAGCCCTGAGCCTCTGTTTTCGCCTAGCTCAGTATCTTGATCGCTATCGACGGCTTCTTCATCTTCAGGTTTTGAATGTGAGGACTTGGGGTAGGTATAGCTTAGGTTTTTGGCTTCAATGAGCAGTTCTTTCTTGAGGTCTGAAGCTTGATTTTCTTCTCGGAGGGGCGATGGCTCTTTTTTTATTTCTTCATGTTGATAGAAAAAGAGCATGCGAGATAGGAGGGGCGCTAAGCTCTTGCGTTGGCGAAATAAATCTTGAATGGCGGAATAGAGCATTGTAAAAAGGGGCAAAATTGCGATGACTTGGACGACTTTTGCCGCTTCAATTTTCCCTAGAAAAACAGCGAGGGCACCGACGATTAAAATGAGGACGAGAATGAACTGATCGAGCAATTCGTTGCCCTCTTCTTTTTGAATTTCGAGGATGCGGTGACGCCGCCCAGCTGCCTCAAAATAGTTTGTGAAATTTTCTTGCCAAAGCTTAGTAAAGGGGAGTAACCAGCCCTTGATTCTTAAGCTCACAGCGTGATTGAGTGCAGACAAAATGCGTTCATTCGCCTGTACGCGATAGTCGAGGTACGCATCGTAGCCTAGGGCGAGTTGCTCTTCGCGATAGTTTTGAAAAGCGAAACGGAGCAAACTCAGCAAAAGCAGAACAATGATGAAAATCCAAGGAAGCTGCCAAAGGCTTAGTCCGAGCAAGAGGAGAATACAGGGAATGATGAAGAGATCTTTATGCAAGGCGATCCATGCCAGTCGAAAATCGATGGCATCATTTTCGAGTCTAGAAACAACGTCAGAGACGCGAATGCTTTGTTGTGCTAGATAATTTTTATCTAAAAAACGTTTGAGCAAGAGGTCATCATGAGGAATGGATTGATGTAAGAGTGCGCTGTTATTGAGAAACGAAAGCGCAGGGAGGGCGAAAGAACTGAGTGCGAGGATGAGGAGAAGTTCCAAAATGCCTCGGCGGATGGTTTGAATATCTTTGTTGAGTACAGCATTTGAAAATTCACTGAGGACATCTGCAGAAACGAAGATCATCAAACTGCCGCTCAAAGCAAGAATAAAGCTCGTTAAAAGGCAGAGCCAAAGGCGCTTTTTTGTCTCGCTTAGGATTTTCTTTTGCTGTTCTAAAAATGGATGTTGTTTTTCTTGGTTTAGACCGTAGATCAAATTAAACATGGTTCACCTCCACTTTGCCGTCTTGAACTTTGAGTTCGAGTTTGCAAAGCGCTCGAAGTTGTTGATCGTGCGAGATGAGCAAAATGCTGCGTTTTTCTTTTGAAATTAGTTCTTTGAGCTTTTCCTTGGCTTCGGCCTCGAGATGGTTGCTGGGTTCATCCAAAATGAGCAAGGCGGATTCTTGAGCAAAAACGAGGGCAAGATGGACTTTTTTGAGTTCACCCCCTGAGAGTTGGCTCAAATCTTTTTCAAAGAGTTTAGGATCGAAATTGAAGTAAGAGAGGATTTCGTCGAAGCGCGCTTTTTCGTTTGAGGGGAGATAAATTTGAATGAAGTCTTTCAGAGAAATGTGCTCGTAGAAGTCATCTTGTTCCAAATAGGCAAAAAGCGCGTAGCGCATCGCATCGCTCAAACTTGCTGGATCTAGATGAGCGACACGAATTTTTCCTTCTTGAGGCTTAAGTGCTCCGATTAAAAGTTTGACCAGCGTGCTTTTTCCGCTTCCGTTGGGGCCACTCACAAAGGCGTGCGTGCCCTGTGGAATAAAGAGCTTTTGACAGCTGAAGCGATAGTCTGAATTCTCACGCCAAAAAGCGACATCTTCTGCGGATAGATCGACTTCCTCGGCTTTTATTTCTTGATCAGAGTGGGTATTCATCTCACCATCTAAAAAATCTCGCATGCGTTGTTTGGCCGCGCGATTTCTACCATATTCGGCGAAAATGTGATAAAGCTGCTTAAAGGTATTGAAAAAAGGCGCTGCCAGCACCAGACTAGCTAGCCCAGATTCCAAAGATAAAAAAGAGAAACCAATGAAGAGACCGACAACGCCATAAGCACCAATTCTTAAAATAGAAGCAACGAGATCTTCGATTGCATTCTCAAGTGCACAGATCGCCTCGGCGTGGTAACCATTTTTCAAAAAACTTCGATTGAGCGCTTCTTTTTTCTTGAAATACCAAGGCAATGCCCTAAAGAGTCGCAGGGTCGTAAACCCGTGATGCGCCTCGCTGATCCACTCCGTCATTTCACCTTCGACATTTCTCATATTGAGATACACTTTTTCAAAATAAAATTTGAAAAGAAGCGCAGGTAAAAACTGGAAGCAAGAGAGAATTAAGAAACTCAGTAAGATGATCGGAGAAAGCAGCCCTAATAAAACGCAATAACAAATTGCAGAGATCAAAGCGGCGAGCCATACGATCATGGTCTTAATTTCAAATTCGAAGATCTCTATGAAGTCCTTAGTTAAGCGAACATAGTCATCACTCACTTGTCGATCGACAAGTTTAGCCAGAGGACGCTCTTTTAGACCTCGGAGAAAAAGAGAAATAAGACAGCGCTCGCGACAAGGGTAAAAGCGACTGACAAAATTGCGACGAAGCAGATAGCTCAAGATAAAAATAAAAGCGAGCACGACGAGGATTTGAAGTGCCCAAAGTGCGAGCTTCGGTAAACTTAAATCCTGCGCCAAAATGTGCTTCACAAATTGAGAAGTCCAGTAGGACATGTAGAGGAAGAAGATGGTTTTTAGACAGTATTGGCTCAGGTGAAGTGCTTTGAGACGAAAGACTTCTCTTGATTCTGTTTTGAATAGATTGAGTTTTTCCATAATAACCTGCGCTTGTTAGTTGCTCATGAAACAATAATCATGATTTTGTGATGTCCCATTTAGACTTTTGGCGTGTTACCGAGGAACAGTGTGTTACCGAGCAACGATTTGTTCACAGTCAAGTGTCTCGAACACTTTGGCAATATGGGTCGGCAGGGGATCCGAGGTGATGAGCCCAGCCAATCTTGAAAAATCAGCGGTATGGTATAAACCATCGCTATCAAACTTACTGTTGTCACAAAGTAGCCAAACATCTTTTGCTCCTTCGAGCATGACTTCTTTGACCTTTCCTTGTTCGATATCCCCTTCGTAGAAGCCGTCTTCACGTACTGCTTTGCAGGAGAAAAAACAGAGATCCGCTCGAAATTGTCGAACGAAATTTAGGGCAAAAACGCCGATGGTTGAGGTCGATCGTGGGCGCAAGCGTCCTGGCACGAGGTAGACATCGAGTTCCGGTACATTGCGTAAATCTTTTGCCAGGTCGACATTATTGGTGATGATGGTCAAACGATAACGTGCGAGGTGCGGTGCGAGATAAGAAACAGTCGAAGATGAATCCAGAAAGAGCACCATCTCATCGCGGAGCAAGGTGCTGGCGGCAGCGGCGATCGCTATTTTTTCTTGTCGATTGGTTCGAATGCGCTGATCCGCTGAATCTTCGTGACGATTGCGTTCTTTTAGAATAATGCCCCCGTGGTAGCGCAAGATTAAGCCCTTGGCTTCAAGCTCAATTAAACTGCGCCGCAAGGTGGATCGACTCAGGAAGAGCTGATCCATTAAGAGCTTATTACTTGCCTGCGGATAGCGTTTGAGCAGAGCTATGATTTGCTCTTCGCGTGTGGTCAAATGACTGTCTAGATCCATCTTTTACCTCTTTCTCTTAACTGCCGCTTTTTTCCCTTAACTGCCGCGCATCCCCTTATTAAAAGAGCCATATGTGAATAAATTTGATCTCTGTTCTTAGTATGGTGACACAGAAGATCATCTTGGACAACAGCTTGGAAATTATTCATTTGCCTGTTCGGTTTGTGCAAAAGATGATCTTTTTATTGAAAAGGTCCCTGCCAAATTATACGATAATGCTAAATCTGGCTTAAAAAGAGGAGCGCGCTTATGAAATCAGAAACCTGTTATCTTGCTTTTGACTTAGGTGCGACTTCGATTCGTGGCATTCTAGCCAAGGTGACAGCAGATGGTGTCACACTCGAAGAAGTTTTGCGTTACAAGCATGAAGCCCAGCAAAATGATGGGCTTTTGTGCTGGGACCTAAAAGGACTCTATCGGGAAATTTGCAATTGCATCGATCAACTCCCCCATGTTGATGCCATTGGGATTGATAGTTGGGGGGTCGATTATGCCTTGGTTCGTCTCGAAGAAAAAACGGGAGAATTACCGATTGACCGTGTGGTCGCTCCTCCTGTTTGTTATCGAGAAGCGAGCCATGAACAGGGTTTAGTAGAAGTCTTGAAGCGCTTCTCTCGGGAAACTCTTTATGAGAGAAGTGGGAATCAAGTTTTATCGATCAATACTTTGGCTCAGCTGGCATCTCGTCCAGAGCAAATTAAAACTTATTGCTCAGAAGGAAATGTGAGACTTTTGCCGATGCCTGATCTCATCGCCTTTTGCTTAACAGGCTTGATTGGGGCAGAAGAAAGCATGCTTTCTACGACGATGTTTTACGATCCAGAAAAACGAGATTTGATCGCTGAGTTTTTGGAAGCTTTCGGGATTCATCCGAGCTGGATTGCCAACAAGCGAGAAGCAGGAACTTATTTAGGGAGAACACACGCGGCGCTTTTTTCTGGGCGAAGCATTCCTGTATTTACTGTTTTGGGACACGATACGGCAGGCGCTTTCGTCTTGAGTGAAGCATTTACTGATTTAGATTGTGCCTTTTTGTCTTGTGGAACTTGGTCGCTTTTGGGCGCAGCTTTGGAGAAGCCCATTTGTACAAAAGAGGCGGCGCATCTAAACCTTTCTAACGAATTGGCAGCCTTTGGTCGTGCCTATGCGGTCAAAAATTTGACGGGGCTCTATTGGATTGAGCGCTTGCGTCAGGCTTTGGGAGAAGCTGCGAGCGATTTCAGCACATTGGCTCAAAATTTAGAAGGCCGAAGCGCTGCTTTTTTGATCGATACAGAGGATAAGCATTTGCTTCAGGCGACGAACTTATATGAGGCGCTTGAAGCGATCGCAAAAGAACAGGGGCTAAGCCTGACTCCTGACGAAGCACATCTCGTTTTATATGACAGTCTGGTTCAGCGTTATGTGCAAGAGCTTTCGGCTTTGATGAAACTCACAGGACGCAATTATCGACGGATTCACGTTGTGGGCGGAGGGAGTAAGTCCGCTTTGCTCATGCAAAAGATTGCGGATCAGACAGGGCTTGAAGTTTTAGCAGGACCTTCTGAAGCTTCGGCCTTGGGAAATTTAAGCTTACAAATGTATGCCAATGAGAAGTTAGGTCCCGAGTTTGATGGGCATGAGGCAGATCAAGCGGAAGTGGATTGGGCTTGTTTAGCCAAATGTCGGGAACGTTTTCTCTCTTTGGAAAAACCTAAGCGCTACGCTGCGAATCAGGCTGACCAAAGTTTGTAAAGGTTCAAATTTACGTTTGCTGGTGAAGGTTTTTGAGATGTGTCGTTTGTCTGATGCCAGCGTGCCAGACATGAGCTCGATCTAATGAGTTAGTTAATGAATAGACCGTAGGTCTAGGAGGTAAAAATATGAGTCAGAAACAGTATCCGACAATCGGTATTCGTCCCACCATTGATGGTCGCTGGGGCGGAGTGCGTGAGTCGCTCGAAGAGCAGACGATGGGGATGGCCAAAGCGGCTCAAGAATTGATCGAAGGCGCTTTGCGTTATCCGGATGGAACGCCGGTTCGCTGTGTGATTTCACCGACGACGATTGGTGGCGCGGCCGAAGCTCAGCGCTGTGAAGACTTCTTCTCGACGCAGGCGGTGGTGGCGACCTTGACGGTGACGCCCTGCTGGTGCTACGGCACAGAGACCATGGACTTGAATCCCAATACGATCAAGGCGGTTTGGGGTTTCAATGGGACAGAGCGCCCGGGTGCGGTCTATCTCGCAGCGGTGATGGCTGCTTACGCTCAGCGCGGTTTGCCCGCCTTTAAGATTTACGGCACGGAAGTGCAAGAAGCGGACGATCGCAGCATTCCAAAGGACGTCGCGGAGAAGATTTTGCTCTTTGCTAGAGCGGCGATTGCTGTAGGCTTGATGCGCAATAAGTCCTACGTCAACATCGGCGCGACTTCGATGGGTATCGCAGGTTCGGCGGTGGATGCGGACTTCTTCCAAAAGTATCTTGGCATGCGCACTGAATGGGTTGATATGACCGAAATTTTGCGTCGCATTACGCTCGGGATTTATGATCACGAAGAATATGAAAAAGCACGTGCTTGGGTCAAAGAAAACTGCCGTGAAGGCTTGGATATCAACGCGGGCAAAAAGTTCCCAGAGGTGATTACGAAGAGCCGTTATATCCCGGATGATGAACAATGGGACTTCGTGGTCAAGCACGCTTTGGTTTGCCGCGACATTTTGCTCGGCAACCCCAAACTGGCTGAAATGGGCTGGCATGAAGAATCTTTGGGCCGTAACGGTATTGCTGGCGGCTTCCAAGGTCAGCGCATGTGGACGGACTGGCTGCCGAATGGCGACTTTACAGAAGCGGTCTTGTCTTCAACCTTTGACTGGAACGGACCGCGCGCGCCGATTACCTTCGCCACGGAAAATGACACTTTGAACGGTGCGGGGATGCTCTTTGAAACCTTGCTGACGAACAAGGCTTCGATTTTCTCCGATGTGAGAACCTATTGGTCTCCTGAATCCGTCAAGCGTGTGACGGGCAAAGAGCTGACCGGTGTGGCGAAAAACGGTGTCTTGCACCTCATCAACTCCGGTGCGAGCTGCTTGGATGGCTCCGGTGCGGCTTTGAACGAAAAGGGCGAAGGCTGCATGAAGAGCTTCTGGGAATTGACCGAAGAAGATATGAAAGCCTTGACTCAGGCGACGGATTGGTGCCGTGCCAATTATGAATACTTCAGAGGCGGCGGCTTCTCCTCGCATTTCCGCACGGAAGCTGAAATGCCGATGACGATGATTCGTCTGAATCTCAATGAGGGTGTGGGGCCGACACTTCAGGTGATCGAAGGTTACAGCTGCCACCTCGAAGATGAGATCCACAATGTCTTGGATCAGCGCACGGATCGCACTTGGCCGACGACTTGGTTCGCACCGATCTTGGATGACCGCGCAGCGACTTCGGTTTATGAGGTCATGTCGATTTGGGGCGCGAATCACTGCGCATCAGTCTATGGTCACATTGGCGATCAGATTTTGACCTTGGCTTCGATGCTGCGCATCCCAGTGGCCTTCCACAACATCAGCGATGAGCGCATTTTCCGCCCGCATGCCTTTACGGGTTTCGGCACCCAGGATCTCGAAGGACAAGACTTCAGAGCTTGCGCTTACTACGGCCCGCTTTATAAGTAATTGGTGATGTTCTGAGGACCTCAGGTTTGGGTGTTTCCTTCCTGTGGTCCTCAGATGAAGCCGACTTTATAAGGACTTTAAGGACTTCAAGGACTTAGAGGACTTTAAGAAGGTAAAAAGCCGATCTCGCTCATTGAAAGTGAGATTTAGGTTCAAAGAAAGAGGAATCTTATATGGTTCAAGGAGAGCAAAGCCAACTTCGGATGTACGAAGAACGCTTAGAACTAATTAAATACGGCATGATGCTCTTAAATACGGGTTTAACCAAAGGCACGGGTGGCAATCTCAGCGTCTTTGACCGTGAGACTCAGATTATGGCGATCACGCCTTCAGGTATTCCCTTTGATCTGATTCAGCCAGAGGACATTGTGTTGATGAACCTCAAGGGTGAAGTGGTCGAAGGTCATCGGACCCCTTCGAGCGAATGGGAAATGCACCTGATCCAATACCGCGACCGTCAAGATCTGGATGCGGTGATCCATGCACATACGACCTTTGCGACTGTCTTGGCTTGCCTGAGAGAAGGGATTCCTGCGACGCATTACATGATCGCGGTGGCAGGCAAGGACGTGCGTTGCGCCGAGTATGCAACTTACGGGACGCATGAATTGGCGGTCAATGCTTTTGAAGGGATGAAAGATCGCCGCTGCGTCTTATTGGCGAATCACGGGATTTTGGCTGGAGCTCAGGATTTGATGAACGCCTTTAATATCATCGAAGAAGTGGAGTATTGCGCAGAGATCTATTACCGCGCTCGCTCGATCGGTGAGCCCGTGATCTTGTCCGACGAAGAGATGGCGCTAATGGCTGAAAAGTTTAAGACTTACGGTCAGAGGAAAAAAGTATGACAGATACTCAAGACAACACGATTTTGAATAAAAGTGCTCCGGTCTTGAAAATGGAAGGGATCTGCAAGGCTTTCTCAGGGGTCAAGGCGCTTGAGAACGCAAGTTTAGAGCTTTTCCCTTACGAAGTTCACGCATTGATGGGGGAAAACGGCGCGGGTAAATCGACGCTGATGAAAGTCCTCACAGGTATTTACACCAAAGATGCGGGACGGATCTTATATGACCAGGGGCAAGGCTTAGAGGAAGTCAGCTTTGACGGCCCTAAAGCATCTGAGTCTGCGGGCATTGCCATTGTTCACCAAGAGTTGAACTTGGTTAAAGACTTGACGGTCGCGCAGAACCTCTTCTTGGGCAAGGAAGATACGAAGGGGATCTTGATTCAGGACAAGAAGTTGGAAGAAAAAGCTCGCGTGGTCTTTGAAGCGCTTAAGATCCACATTGATCCACATTCACTGATGGATCGCCTTTCGGTCGGTCAGCAGCAGATGGTTGAAATCGCCAAAGTGATTTTGCAAGAAGCGCGCGTGATCGTCTTTGACGAACCGACCGCCGCTTTGACGGATGCAGAAATTGAACAGCTCTTTTTGATCATTGAAGGTCTGCGCAAAAAAGGTATCGCGATTGTTTATATCTCTCACCGTATGGACGAGATCCACAGAATTACGGATCGCATTACGGTCATGCGAGATGGGGAGACGATCGGACAACTGATCACGAAGACCTCGACGAAAGACGAAATCATCCGCATGATGGTGGGCCGTACGATCTTTGAAGAACCGAAGCAAAAGTCGGAGGTTCCCGAAGATGCGCCTGTGGTGCTCGAAGTCAAGCATATGAATCGGGGCAAGCAGGTTTGCGACTGTAGTTTCAGTTTGCGTCAGGGAGAAATCTTGGGCTTCGCTGGCTTGATGGGTGCGGGACGTACAGAGCTCGCGCGCTTGATCTTCGGTGCGGATCCCAAGGATTCGGGTGAGATTTATATCAAGGGTCAAAAAGTTGAGATTAAGTGTCCGGCAGATGCGGTGGCGCATGGGATCGGCTATCTCTCAGAAGACCGCAAGCGCTACGGTGTTTTGGTCGACCAAAGCGTCGCAGACAATACGGTTTTGCCGACCTTGAGCGAAGTGGCCAAAGGGCCCTTTGTGATTCGCAGCAAGGTGCGCGAAATTGCTGAGCACTATCGCGAGCGGCTGAGGATCAAAACTGCGAATACAGATTTGATTCTGCGCAAGCTTAGCGGTGGTAACCAACAGAAGGTCGTCATTGCAAAGTGGCTGATGAGAGACTGCGACATCATTATCTTTGACGAGCCGACGCGAGGAATTGACGTGGGTGCGAAGTCTGAGATCTACGCGCTGATGCATGAACTCATCAAGGCGGGCAAATCCATCATCATGATTTCTTCTGAACTCAATGAGGTGCTTCGCCTCTCCGATCGCGTCCTAGTGATGTGTGAGGGCAAGATTGAAGAGATCATTCCCATTGAACAAGCAAATTCAGAAAACATCATGAACGCTGCGACAAGGAGTATCGTGGTATGAAACATTTGAAAAAGATTTTTGGAAATCAGCAGGCGGTGGTCGTTGTCGCTTTGTTCCTCATCTGTGTGTTTTTCTCGCTGATGACGAATAAGTTCTTGCAGGTGACAACATTTACGAATATTGCTAAGAGTTGTTACTACATCGCATTTATGGCGATCGGTGTGACTTTCGTTATTGCGACAGGCGGTATTGACCTATCGATCGGAACGGTGGCAATCTGTTCAGCATTGGTGGGTGGCGTCGCGATGGAAGCGGGCGTCCCGATGATCTTTGTGATCCTAATTATGCTGGCGGTTGGAACGCTCTTTGGCCTATTAAATGGTTTGTTGGTTTCAAAGCTTGGCTTACCGGCTTTTATTGCAACGCTAGGTACCATGATGATGTCGCGTGGCTTAGGCTCCATCGTTTCAAAGACGAAAACGATTTCTTTCCCTCAAGGCGATGCACCGGGGGCTTGGTTCCGTGAATTATTCATGGTGACTAGGACGGATGGACTTTTGCCGAAAAACTTCCCGACGGGTTTTGTGCTTGTGGCGATCGCGGGGATTGTGATGGCGCTTATTTTGAATCGGACAAAGCTCGGACGTTATATTTTGGCGATCGGTTCGAACAAAGAAGCGACGAGACTTTCAGGTATTCGCGTCGAGCGTTATGAAATCATGGCGTACGTGATCAGTGGGTTCTTCGCTGCTCTTTCGGGTATTGCCTATGTTGCGATTTATGTCAGTGCGCAGCCGAATACCGGTAACGGAAACGAGCTGGATGCTATCGCGGGTGTTGTCATCGGCGGAACCTCGCTGGCAGGTGGCGTCGGTTCGATCTTCGGCTCGATTGTCGGTGTCTTTATCATGGCGGTTTTGAAGACGGGCTTCCCCTACATCAATGTGCAGCCGCATTATCAGCTTTTCATCACCGGTATCATCCTCGTGTTCGCAGTCTTTATGGATATCATCAATCGCAAACGTAGGAAAGGTTAACCGTCAAATAAAGAAGATTTGCAAATTCTTCATCATTTTATCTTGCAAAACACATGACAAAATAGACAAATTAACGGACAATAAAAAAGAAGAAATCAGAGCAGGTGCGCGAAAAGCGTGTGAGAGATCGATGAGAGGACCGGCTTTGAATTTCAAAATAGGACCGTTATGGGACCGTCGCAGAAGCTTTTGCGACAGCGCAGAAAATTGCGCAACAGAAATCGTATTTTATGGGGCTGTCCCCATGTAATAGGAGGAAAGCATATGAAACACATGAAGTGGGCTGCATTGGCGTTGGCCGTCGGTTTGGGTCTCACCCTTTTACCGACAGGGCTTCGTGCGGATGAAGGCGACAAAGAGAAGATCAAAAAGGATCTGAAGATCGCCGTCATCGCCAAAGGCTTCCAGCATCAGTTCTGGAGAGCAGTTGAGCAAGGCACGAAGAAGGCCGCCGAAGAGTTCGGCATTGAGACGAGCTTCCAAGGTCCTGACAATGAGTCGGCCATCGCGCAGCAGGTTGAGTACCTGAATGCGGCGATTGAGCAAAATCCGAATGCGATCTGCTTGGCCGCTTTGGATACCAAGAGTAGCTTGGACTCCATCAAGAATGCGCAAGAGAAGCACATCCCGATCGTCGGCTTCGACTCTGGTGTGCCGGATGCCCCCAAGGATGCGGTTGTGGCGAATGCTGCGACGGACAACTATGCGGCGGCTGAGATTGCGGCGGAGCACCTCTTTGAACTCATCAAAGATAAGGTCAAGGATCCTGCAGAGACCGTCCGTATTGGCGTCGTTTCTCAGGAAGCGAACTCCTTCTCCATCTCTGAGCGCACGCGTGGCTTCATCGAAAAGCTGAGCAAGCTCATCGGTGAGGACAAGGTCTCGGTCGAAGGTCACGAATCCCTCGCTAAGCCCCAAGAAGGCAAGAAGGTCATCATCGACCTCGGCATTCCGGCTGAAGTGAAGGATGCAGACGCGGCAGCGGTTGCGCAGGCTATCTTGGAAAAAGAAGACCTGATCGCGGTGTACGCTTCGAATGAGTTTGCGGCGAACGCGCTCATCACGGCCAACGAAGGTCTCGATAAGCTCGGCAAGGATAAGATCCTGGCCGTCGGTTTCGACGCGGGCAAGAAGCAGCTCGACGCGATCCGTTCTGAACTCTTCGTCGGTTCGGTCACGCAAAATCCTGTGCAGATCGGTTATCAGGCCGTCCGTCTCGCGGCGCTCGCAGCTTCTGGCGAGAAGGTCAAAGACGTTGACACCGGTGCTTTGTGGTACGACAAGGACAACATGGAGAGCGAAGAAGTGGCTCCCTGCTTGTACGAGTAAGACCCAGTTATAAGCCTAAGTGGAGGGGCGGCTTCGGTCGCCCCTTTTACATGTAAAAGGAGTTAATCTGATGCTAAAGAATATTCCTCCCATGATTTCACCCGATTTGCTTAAGGCCTTAGCCGAACTCGGCCATGGAGATCGCCTTGTGATCGCAGATGCGAATTTCCCCTCTAAGACGATGGGAAAGCAGGGCGTTGTGATTCGTATGGATGGACACAAGGCTTTGGATGTCGCGCGTGCCATTTTGCAACTGATTCCTTTGGACCAATACGCAAAAGAAAAAGCTATGCTGATGGATAAAGTGCCTGGCGATGAAACACCTACGCCGATTTGGGACGACTTCGAAGCCTTGCTGATCGAAGAGGGCTACCAAAAAGAAGACCTCGTTCGCGTGGAACGCCAAGCCTTTTATGACTTGGCCAAAGGTGCAGCTCTGATTATTGCGACGGGTGAAACCGCCTTATACGGAAACTTGATCATGCAAAAGGGCGTGATTTAAGTGAGACGGAAAATTTTATAAACCTGTGTATTTCATCAAGTTTTAGGACAGGCGTCCCTTTTTGAAAATGAATGACCCCGAAATTTGGATACAGAAAATAAAAGGCCAAAGACTGGGGTGGTTCAAAGAAAGGGACGCCTTGTGTTTTTTAGAAGACAGCTCACCTTATACCCAGCGCTTAAGCTTAGCTTCAAGCAAAAAACGAGCTTGCCGCCAAGCGGAATTATGGAAGCTCGTAAATGAAGGCAGACTGGCCACTGAGCTGAATTTTTCCTGACGAAAGCGCTGCTTCCCCGATCGAGAAAATCGGTTTGAGTTTTTGGCAATCTTCTTCTTTGAGCTTGAAGGTTTCATAGCTATTTTCGGGCGCTTTTGTGAGGTCTACGATCTGACTATTTTGGTCAGGGTTGATCACAATGAGGAGCTTTTGTGAAAGGCGCTTGCTTTTTCTCACATATGCGAAATAGCGGCCAGCATGAGGGGCGGCCACAATTTCCATATCTGCATCTGCCTCCAAGGCACTATAGTTTTTTCTCAGCGAAAGGATAGCTTTGAAAAAATGTAAGAGCGATGAGGGATCATTTTCTTGGCTTTTGACATCGACAGGATTTTCTTCTTCGATGGGGAGATAGAGCGCTTCTTGCGCTGCATCTGAAAAGCCCAAATTTTTTTCATCGTAGGCCCACTGCATCGGCGCTCTAGCACCTGTTCTTTGGTACCCGCCTTCTTTGGTCTTGAGTGCTCGAGAGCTTAGACCAATTTCATCTCCGTAATAGATAAAAGGAGCCCCTGGCAAGGTCAAGATCATGAGATAAGCGAGACGGCGCTCACGATCTGTCAGACGGGGCGCAAGTCTTGAGGTATCGTGATTCCCTGTGATGAAGCAAAAGCAGCCTTGTTCTTTTGTTTCTAAATATTGGGGCCAGTAGTCTTCTAAAAAAGGCACGATGCTCTTCGGGCTATGGCAATTGAAATAGCTCATGTCATGATCTCGAATCAAGGGGGTATCACTGCTTCTCAGGAGGCGATTATAGCCATTCCCAAAGCCGTCCCTACGCCAATCGAGATAAAAATCGAGGTCAAAACCTGCAGCAAAGGCTTGCGGTGGCACGCACCATTCAGAAACAAAGGCCGCCTCTGGAAAAAGCTGACGCACCTTTGGCAAGATGTCTTGCCAAGTGGCAATGGTGTGGGATTTTTGCTCATCATCATTTTTTACGAGAGAATTGGCCATATCGACACGGAAGCCGTCACAACCTAGTTTTAGCCAAAAACACATGATGTCGACGAGGGCTTGGCGGCTCGCTTTTGCCGCTTCGCTTTGGTCGGAGAGCTGCCATTTTTCTTCTATTTTGGCAAAACCATAATTCAGCGCCGGCTGACATTTGAAAAAATTCAAAATATAGGCGCCATCTCGCTCGCTTTCTCCGCTGACAAAAGGCAGACTCGACCCCCTAAAAGCAGAATCCGTCCAGATATAGCGATCATCAAAATCGGTTTTCTCAGCTGTTTTTGAGGCTAAAAACCAGGGATGCTCTTCGCTGGTGTGCCCAGGAACGAGATCCAAAAGTACCTTGATGTTACGCGCATGTGCTTCCTCAAAGAGCTCTTTTATATCCTCATTGCTGCCGTAGCGCGCAGCGACTTTGAAATAATCTCTCACATCGTAGCCCGCGTCCTTGAAGGGCGAATCGAAGCAGGGATTGAGCCAAAGGGCATTGACGCCAAGCGCTTGGATATAATCGAGTTTTTGAATAATCCCCTGAAGATCGCCGATGCCATCGCCATTGCTATCACAAAAACTTTGCGGATAAATTTCATAAAAAAGGGCTTGTTTGAGCCAAGAAGGGCTGTCCGGTTTCATTTTTCCTCCTCGAATAAAAGCCGAAGCGACACGTCGATAGAGCGCTTTTGATAAAAAATTAAAATTGCGCCTCGCTGACAAGTTAAAGTCCGTTCAAGTTTAACTTGTTTTGATCCAAGGCGGGGGATTCAGGGCTTCAATAATCATTTCAAAAGCCTTTGGAATGCGCCTATCTATGACATAAGCGCGAAAAAAGAGAGGCAAAAAACAAGAGCTGCCCGATGAAGGGCAGCTCTTGCACACTCTATGGAGCATGTATTGTGGCTAAATGATAACAGGTTTAGGCCTAGGCCTCTTTGATTAAATCTTGCGGCGTTCTTCGTAGTGCGTATGGAGCAGATCGTGGGCCAACTCACCATAAGGCTCGCCCAAGAAGTCTCGATAGAGCTGTTGGATCATTGGATTCTCGTGAGACTTGCGCAGCTTCTTGTCACGGTCGACCTGATAAATTGCTTTTTGTCTACGAATGAGCACTTCACTGTTTCCGTGATGGAAGGGCTGACCGCCACCGCCGATACAACCACCGGGGCAAGCCATGATTTCGATGGCATCGAAGTGGTAGACCCCATCGCGTACGCCTTCTAACAATTTGCGCGCATTTCCGAGGCCGTGGGCGATACCGACGCGCAAGGTGAGATCACCGATCTTGACTTCACCTTGACGAATGCCTTCGAGTCCGCGCAAGTTGGTGAATTCAACCTGATCAAGGGATTCGCCGGTCATCATATCGTAGGCGGTACGCAAGGCAGCCTCAATGACGCCGCCTGAGGTTCCGAAGATGACCGAAGCACCCGTGGATTCACCGAGCACATTGTCGAAGTCTGACTCAGGCAGATCACGCAAATCCAAACCGAGCTCTTGGAGCATGTGACCCAATTCGCGCGTCGAAATGACGATATCCACATTTTGGTTGTGGTCTTTGCTCAGCTCAGGACGATTGGCCTCAGCTTTTTTCGCCAAGCAGGGCATGACGGCGACGCTGACGATGTCTTTGGCGTCGACGCCAATTTTAGACGCATAGTAGCTCTTGATCATAGCGCCGAGCATGATCTGAGGCGACTTACAAGAAGAGGGGATATCCAACATATCCGGGAATTGGCTTTCGATGAAGGTCACCCAGGCTGGACAGCAAGAGGTGAGAATCGGCAACACGCCGCCATGCTTCACGCGGTGCACGAGCTCAGAAGCCTCTTCCATAACGGTCAAGTCTGCGCCGAAGTTGGTATCAAAGACGGCATCAAAGCCCATACGACGAAGCCCCGAGACCATTTTGCCCGTGACAATTTCGCCTGGCTCTAAGCCGAACATTTCACCCAAGGCCACGCGAACGGCAGGCGCCACCTGAACGACGACGTGCTTGTTGGGATTATGCAATGCGCGCCAGACTTTGCCCGTGAGGTTCATTTCAGACAGAGCACCGGTCGGACAGACGGAAACACACTGACCGCAGTACGTACAGACCGTATCTTTGAGATCCGCATGGAAAGCGGTGCCCACAACGGAGTTAAAGCCGCGCCCGAGACCGCTCAAAGCTCCAACCGTTTGCACGTCATTACACATCATTTCGCAGCGACGGCACATGACGCATTTGTTCGGCTCTTTGATGATCGCACCCGAGCTGATGTCGTTAGGATGATTGCTGCGCTTGCCCTGATAGGGGATACCTGTCGCAGCGAGAGAAGAGACGCTGCGCGCCAAACTTTGCAATTCGCAGTCCATGTTTTTCGCACAAGATAAGCAGGCCTGCGGGTGGTTTGAGAGCAAAAGCTCAATCGAGGTACGGCGCGCTCTCAAGGCGCGCTGCGAATCCGTACGAATTTGCATGCCTTCTGTGATCTCTTCACTACAAGCAGTGACGAGACGGGGACGGCCCACAACTTCAACCATACAGACGCGGCAAGAAGAGATTTTATTTTTGATGCCAAGGTGCTTCAGGTCGAGGTAGCAGAGCGTCGGAATGTAGATATCGAGACTTCTGGCGGCTTCGAGGATTGTCGTCCCCTTGGGCACTTCAATTTCGATATCGTTGATGCTGCATTTGACGAGCTCAACACCTTCTTGATTCAGGTCGAGATCATGACCTTGACTCAAAGGGCGACGTACGGCGAGGCCCATCTCCGTATCTCTAGTTTCTTTATAACTCAAAGGGCAATTCGTTTGCCCGGGACCATTTTGATTTCCTTTACACATGTGAGTTCCTTTCGTGCGTAGCCAAGCTTAAGGCTTGATGACGGCGTCTTTGGGACATGCGGTGTAGCAAGCGCCACAGGAGATACATTTGCTCTCATCGATGACGTGCGGAACACGGACTTTGCCTTCGATACACTTCATCGGGCAGGCGCGGGCACACTTGGTACAACCGATACACTTGTCTGGATTGATGGAGTAAGTCTTTTTGACTTCTCGACGCGCGTACTTCAAATATTCTTCAGGGAAGTACTTCATCGTGCTGAGCACGGGGTTCGTTGCGGTTTGACCCAGACCGCACAGAGCTGACTCTTTGATCGTTTCACAAAGTTCATGCAGCTCATCGAGCATGTCTTCATCGCCCTTGAGGTCCAAAAGCTTATTCAGCATCTCGAGCACACGCATCGTACCGATACGGCAGGGCGTACACTTACCACAACTTTCATCGACGGTGAACTCTAAGTAGAACTTGGAGATTTCGACCATGTCGTTATCTTCGTTCATGACGATCATACCGCCTGAACCCATCATGGAACCGATGGCCATGAGGTTTTCGTAATCAATCGGGGTATCTAAGTCGACGGACGTGATGACACCGCCGGAAGGACCACCCGTTTGAACGGCTTTGAAGGCTTTTCCATCCGGAATGCCGCCGCCGATCTCAAAAATAACTTCGCGCAAGGTGGTGCCCATGGGGACCTCGATAAGGCCTGTGTTGTTGACCTTTCCGGCGAGCGCGAAGACCTTGGTTCCTTTGGATTTTTCAGTACCAATGCTGCTTAAAATTTCGGGACCTTCGAGGAAGATCGGGGGAATGTTGGCAAAGGTTTCGACGTTGTTGACGTTCGAGGGTTTTTTGAGATAACCCGAGACCGCAGGGAAGGGGGGCTTACGCGTCGGCTCACCGCGCTGACCTTCGACGGAGTGAATCAAAGCGGTTTCTTCACCACAGACGAAAGCGCCCGCGCCCAGGCTGATGCGGATATCAAAATTAAAACCACTGCCGAGGATGTTCTCACCCAAAAGCCCATAACTTCTCGCGTCGTCAATCGCTTTGGAAAGACGATCAACCGCGAGGCCATACTCCGCGCGAATGTAGACGATACCTGTATTCGCTCCCATCGCAAAGCCGCCGATGGCCATAGCCTCAATGAGCGAGTGCGGATCACCTTCAAGAATCGAGCGATCCATGAATGCGCCGGGGTCACCTTCGTCCGCGTTACAAATGATGTATTTCTCATTTCCGGGTTCGCGGGCACAAAGTTCCCACTTGAGGCCAGTCGGGAAACCACCGCCGCCACGACCGCGAAGACCCGATTCTTTGACGTAACGAATGACCTCTTGAGGACCTAACTCAAAGGCTTTTTTCAAAGCGAGATAACCGCGATTGGCGATATACTCATCGATGTTTTCTGGATCGATGAGACCGCAGTTACGCAAAGCAATACGCTTTTGCTTGCGGTAGAAATTCATATCCTTGTGATGGTGCAAGTGCTCACCACTCACCGGATCCTGATAGAGGAGACGTTCGATGGATTCGCCTTTGACAATATGCGACTCGATAATTTCGTCGGCATCTTCAGGCTTGACTTGAACGTAAAAGACGTTGTCTGGCTCGACTTTAACAATCGGACCTTGTGCGCAAAAGCCAAAACAACCTACTTGACGCACCTGACAATGATCTAAGCCGAGCTCCTCGACTTTTGCACGGAGCAAATCAATGAGCGTCGCACTTTCTGAAGAACGACAACCGGTACCACCACAGACAAGAATTTCAACGGCCCCTTTTTGTTGGGCTCTTGTTTCAGAGGAGACGGGGGTACCTTCTTGGTCACGCAATTGCAGAAGCTTTCGACAATGCTCGTGCTGCGACATCAATTGATCGACCGAAGTGATCTTTTGCATCGTTATACCCTTTCTTCTAAAAGGACATCTTGTTTTATGAAAGGAGATCCTGTCATAAAACCCTCCACATTTTCGAATCAAATCCGAAGGGTGTCCTTGTTCTTTCGTTTTATTTAATTAGAGCAATTCAGACTTGAGGAAAAGTTTTAGGCCTGTTCTGCTTTGGCTTTGACTTCCTCGCGATAGAACTCAATGATATTCATGACGTCCTTCGCCTCAATGTGACCCCAAATCTTTTCATTGACTTTGACGACGGGGGCCAAACCACAGGCGCCCACGCAACGAATATCGCTCAGCGAGAAAAGCCCATCATCGGTCATCGGCTTCTTCCCATCGAGCTTGAATTCTTTTTTGAATTCATCGAGCACCTTGTCCGCGCCGCGAACAAAGCAAGCCGTTCCCATACATACTGAGACGTTATATTCACCCGTCGGTTCTTCGATGAAGAACGAGTAGAAAGACACGATCCCGTTGATTTTGGCAGTGCTCATCCCAATTTTTTGGGCGACATAATACTGCAACTCGGGCGGCAGATATTTGAAAATGGTCTGTGCGCGATGCAAGATTGAAATGATATTGCTCTCAGGCTTTTCGAATGATTCGATAAAGGCATCCAATTCGCGAAGCTTATCTTCTTCAAGCAGCTGCATATTGAACGTAATCTGAGCCATTTCAAACCTCCTTGATAAAAAATTCGCTTAAAAACGGAGTGAGCGCTTTTTAAGCAACTTTAAGTATAGCAAGCTTGCGCTCAAATTGGTAAAAAAATAACAGTTAGACGATGCTAACTTTTTCCCATGGACGGGAGCGTCACTTTAGCGTTGCTGTAGAAGTGGCTTTTTCGCTTTGGAGAGAGATACGTAAGAAAGAGAAGACCTTGAAAGGAATAGGAACACGAAGGGGGCTTTTGAAGTAAGTAGATCAAAATTCAAAGCTAAATTAAAAGATTGACTAATAATAGGTTATATAAGAGTGGGGATCTGATTGAGGCGCTGCGGCTCGTGTTTGATCTTTTGAAACGTTGAGCGAGTGGAAGAGAGGCGGCGAAAGTAGAAGGTATTAAAGAGGATGAGGCTTAAATTATCGGGTTGGGAAGCGTCGGTTGGGGTTGGGTTTATAAAGAGAAGTGTGGATCAATAAAAAGCTGAGGATGAGCCGAGTCTATAGCGGTGGATGAGTTGAGCCTATAAAAGCAGATAAGTCGAGCTCCATGAATGGGGAGGAAAGCGCACGCCTAAGCGATAAGCTCGAATGAGCGAATTGATGGCGGGCTTCAAATCAAATGTAAAAGAGAAAATCAAATGTAAAAGAAAGGCGATGAGTGAGCCGTTGAAAGAGAATCTGAAGTGAACGAAGCACTTTTGTTTTGGGCTGCGCGCTTGAGCCGGAGCTGCCGCTGGGGCGTGAGCTTGAGGCCGAGCTGGTGCTGGGGGGGAGTGAGCCTGAGGTGCAGCTGCGGGCGCTCGGTCGTGGCGTTGGGTGAGGTTATAAGCCTGAGGTGCCGCTGGGGATGTAAGTCGGCAGTGTTCCTGCTACGAGCGCAAGCCCGAGGTGTTGCTGCTGCAAGCGTAAGCCCGAGGTGCTCGGTGGAGCTGGTCTTGCCGAGGTATTCAGGGGGTAAGCAGATGAAGCGACTGAGCGGAGAAATAAAACGCACGGACAAGACGAATGAGTGAAAAAAAGGAGATGACAAAGAGGGGGTAGGCTGGTAAAGTGTATCGACGTTGCGGCTGAGCCGCCGAGGGGCGAAGGGCAATTAAAACGCCCGGCCAGATGAAGAGAAAAAACTTCCTCTTGACAACGGCGATCGACCAGCGTAACATAGATAAGCACCTTGCGACGAGCAAGAGAGCGAAAACCTTGAAAATTGAACAGTGAACGACAAGAAATGAACGGGCTTCGGAAATTCCGAAGTGAGAAGCTAACAAGTAATTAA
>JAEWGS010000047.1 GCA_023388205.1 Bacillota bacterium | reverse complement strand
ACATAATCTTTCCCGCACCACCAGC
Source organism: Bacillota bacterium (assembly GCA_023388205.1). Taxonomy (GTDB): domain Bacteria; phylum Bacillota; class Clostridia; order Saccharofermentanales; family Fastidiosipilaceae; genus JAEWGS01. The sequence goes on along the minus strand of JAEWGS010000047.1, from coordinate 8,335 downwards.
TCAACTGACGTTTGGCATAGCGGCGACTGTTTTGTTTGAGCTTTTCAACGCAGGATTGAAAATCGGCATCCCCCGAAAAAAACGGGAAAAATTCCTTGTAGGCGATGGCTTGTTGGGCAGTCGTCGAAAGTTGACCTTCACGCATCGCCTCGTAGACTATTTTCGCCTCATCTAAGAGCCCTTCTGCGAGCATTTGATCGACACGGAAATTGATCCTTTCGTAGAGAACATCTCGAGGATGATCGATGAGAAAAACAGCGAAGTGTTCATTCGCTTTTACCTGCGATTGGATTTTGAGAGAAGATGCTTTTTGCCCGGTCAGCTCAATAAGTTCAAGCGCTCTGAGAATGCGCTTTTGGTCTCGAGATGAGAGCATTTTTGCACGCTCGGGATCTAGAGTCATTAAGCGCTGGTAGAGTGTTTCGAGTCCCTTTTTTTCGCATTCTTCTAAAAGCGCTTCCCGAAGCTGAGGATCAAAAGCTTGATTTTCATAGGTCAAACCTTCAACGAGGCCGGAAACATATTGGGGCGTTCCGCCACAAATTATGAGTGGTTGAGGCGAAATGCCCGTTTTTTTCTCATCGCAAAGCGACGAGAAAATGGGGTCATGCGATGATGCCGCGTGCATCGCTTCATCTGAAAGCGATGCATGAGAAATAAGTGAAATCGCCTGTTCAACATAGGGCCTGGCGAATTGAAGCCAGGCTGCGACGCTGAAAGATTCAGACATAGACACAAGGTCCAGCCCCAAATGCAAAACTTCTTCACGTTCTTTTGCTGTCGCTTTCGCACTTCCAATATCTAAACCGCGATAAATTTGTATGGAATCCGCAGAAAGCAAAGCTAAATTGTGGCGCTGAGCAAAACTCAGCGCTAAGGATGATTTTCCTGAGCCCGTAGGACCTGTTAGAACTGGAATTTTACGCAAAAGAAGTCCTCCCCTTAATGAACAATGCGCTGAAAGGCCTTGTCCAAATCCGAACGCGTCCTCGCGACAATAGTCGGTCGACCATGTGGACAATGATAGGGATTTTTGAGCTCAAGCAAAGCTTTGACCATGTCTTTGACTTCTTCTTCCGTCAAGGGATCATGAGCCTTGACAGCGGCTTTGCACGCGAGGGTTGCGAGCATGAGCTGCGTTTTTTGAGCTTCTTGGCGGGCATAAAGGAGCGCATCTTGAGCTAAGTCGTCGACCATTTCCTCAAATCGCTTGGCAAGTTCATGATAAGACTGAGCTTTTCCTTGGCTGTAATGGGAGGAACGTCCGCCCATAATTGTCTCAGCAGGGACGGCTTTAAGGCGGAGTTCTTTGTCTTTGATCTCGTAAAGGTAGCCAAGCTGAGCAAAGAGTTCTGCTTGCTCTTGGCAAAAAAGAGCTGTCTGTGTTTGAAGCGTTAGGTCGATTGGGATGAGGAGATTTTGTTGCAAAATAGGCTCATCGAGGGTCTTTTTCTCCCAGCGGTCACAAAAGCGCTCGTAAAGGATTTTTTCATGCGCAGCATGTTGGTCAAGAAGATAACACTCTTCCCCATTTTCAAAAATGAGATAAGTGTGGAAAAGATGGCCAACATAGCGCGCTTTCGCGAGCTTTTCAATCGGCCCTTCCATTCCCCCTTCCATCGGTACGGATAGCTGGTCATCCGTGTGAATCAAGCTGAAATTCGAGACGACACAAGCTTGCGATTGTCGCATGTTTAGATCTTCACTGATGTACGCAGAGGCCGCATCAGAAATAAGCTCGGCTTGAGATTCGCCTTCGGAAAAGAGCCCTTCGGCGCGATTAGAGAAGGCTGTATCGCTGCTTTGGGATGCCGGATCTATAGTTGATTCTGGATCGGTCTCGATCCAACTGACCTCAAACCAATCGTCTTTTGGCAAGTTGGCAGTGTCCTTATGCGTCGAGGGTATAGACGTGCTGTTTCGCTTAGCACTGCCTTCTGGTTCTTCTGGATTTGTCTGCAGCGGCTGTTTTTGGGGCAAAACTTGAGCTTGCCCCAAATTTCGTCCTAAAAAGGACTGTTTAGAAAACGGACTTGTTTCTTCACCCTTTTCTACTTTGCGGTGGATTTGCTCGAAAAGTGTCTCTGAAGCTAGCGGAGTCAAAGGTTTTGCTTTAAACGAGGATTGAGATAAAACGTGCGAGGCTTTATTTTGCGCTTGGTGCATTGACTGAAGCTGTGCGCGCAAGCTGTTTTGGATCTGGCGAAAAACGGCGCGATAGACGCTGTGATCATTCCAAAATCGCACTTCTAGCTTTTGAGGATGCACGTTGACGTCTAGATAGGCTAAAGGCAGCTCTAAATGAATCACGTACATGGGATAGAGCCCTTTAACGAGAAAATCGCGGTAAGCATCTTCGACAGCGCGCAAAATAATCGGCGAAGAAATCGCACGACCGTTGACAAACACAAATTGAGATACGCGAGATTTTCGGGCCATGTCCGGAGCTGCGATAAATCCCTTAACTTGAACACTTTCATTTTCGTCTGAGAGGACGGGAATCATGCGATCGTAGATTGATGAACCGAGAATCGAAAAAATGGCCGCTTTGAGATCGCCGTTTCCTGGACTTTTGACGAGCTGTTCTTGTCCGGATTGCAAAGAAAAAGCGACATCAGGATAAGCGAGCGCCAATTCACTGACGACACGGCTGATCTTGGCGGTTTCAGCGCGATCTTTTTTGAGAAATTTGTAGCGCGCCGGAGTGTTATAAAAGAGGTCTTTGACCCAAATACAAGTTCCTGCAGGACAAGATACAGGAACGTGCTCAATGAGTTCCCCTGCTTCGACGTAAACAGAAGTTCCTATCTCAGCTCCTCTCACTCGGCTGTTGATGCGAAGTTTGGAAACTGAGGCGATAGAGGCTAAGGCTTCTCCTCGAAAACCAAGGGTTGTTAGCGAATTAAGATCTTCGATCTTTTGGAGCTTACTGGTCGCATGTGCTTCGACAGCGAGCAAGCAATCTTCTTGATCCATGCCGCAACCGTCATCGCGAATCATCATTTCACGGATTCCGCCTTGTAAAATGCGCACGTTGATGTGCTTGGCGTCGGCATCTAGACTGTTTTCGAGGAGTTCTTTGATGACGGAAGCCGGTCGTTCGACCACTTCACCAGCTGCGATTTGATTTGCAACTTCTCGATCTAAGAGATGAATGCGCGGCATAGAGCTCCTTTCTTCTTTTACAGGCTAATCTAAATTTGAGCTGATCCCGTTGGCGTGACTAGAAAAAATAAAGCTTGAAGGTTTGGTTCGTGCGCGAGGGACGTTCAAATCATTGTCTCTCATCTTACGTCAGTGCGGAGAATTTTTCTCTCATTTTTTCACTTTCGCCTTTTCTCTTTTTTCTTTCCCTTGTCCCGTTCAGGCTGATACACATTTTGAGTTTGCCTGCATTGAGGGTGTATCTCATCTTGGGAAATGGGCGTGCGATAGACGTGTTTTTTAGGAGGAATGGCGTAGTAAATGAGCGTTTATCTCATTTTTTGCGGCGGAGAATTCTTTGATCACCTTAAACAGAGCCAAGTGAACGTCACTTACGCTGAGCTTCCTGGACAAGCGCATCCAAAGTTGAAAGAGCTTGTATCGGATTGAGTTGATTGACATCGATCTTTTTAAGCTTATCCACAAAGTCATCTAAGCACTTTAAGGTCTGTGCTGACTGGAAGAGATTAATTTGTCCCTCGAGGTTTTTTTGTCCAAGGCGAATGCGCGTTTTTCCCTCATTTTCGTGCTCTAGATGATGCAATAAAGCCTCAGCACGAGCGACCACTTTCGGCGATACCCCTGCCAATCTAGCGACTTCGATACCGTAACTTCGGTTGGCGGCCCCTTTTTCGATGCGATGTAAAAAAATAACGTGATCCTCTTCTTCTCTGATACACACGTGATAGTTGTAAAGCCCATCAATTTGCCCTTCAAGGTCTGTCAATTCATGATAATGTGTCGCAAAGAGGCTTCGGGGACTCACTTTTCCAGAGGTGACAGATTCAATGACAGCCCAAGCAATAGATAGGCCATCGTAGGTGGAGGTGCCGCGTCCTATTTCATCAAGAATGAGTAGCGAGCGTTCGGTCTGATTGGCTAAGATATCAGCAATTTCTCGCATTTCGACCATAAAAGTCGACTGTCCTGAACCCAGGTCATCAGCAGCCCCAATACGTGTAAAAATGCGATCAACGAGGCCGATGCGTGCTTGGCTCGCAGGAACAAAAGAGCCAATTTGGGCCAAAAGGACAATTTGAGCAACTTGGCGCATATAAGTTGACTTACCAGACATGTTAGGTCCTGTAAGCAAGATTAATTTTCGTGTTTTCGCATCCAGTTTGAGATCATTGGGCACAAAGAATTCATCTTGTAGCAAAGCTTCCACGACAGGGTGTCTTCCCTCGATAATCTCAAGTTCATAACTCTCATCGACGTTTGGTCTGATATAGCCGCGCTTTTGAGCAACATCTGCCAAACCCAAAAGGACATCGAGCTGAGAGATAAGATCAGCATTTTTCATTATGCCGTGGAGCTCTTTTTCGCAAGTTTGCTTAATTTGAGAGAAAAGCTCAATTTCGCGTGCAATCGCCTTTTGATCAGCGCCTAAAATTTGGGACTCTAAAGTCTTGAGTTCTTGTGTGACGAAGCGCTCCGCATTGGCTAAGGTCTGCCTGCGTATAAAGTAATCCGGAACAGCGTTGAGCTGAGATTTCGTCACTTCAAAAAAGTAGCCAAAAACACGATTGTAGCCGAGCTTCAAATTTTTGATACCGGTATTTTCGCGTTCTTGTTCTAGGGCCTGCGTGAGAAAATTTCGCCCCTCTCGATTCATTTGACGATAACGGTCAAGGGTTTCGTCAAAGCCGTCACGAATGCTGCCCCCATCTTTGAGCATCACAGGACAGTTCTCGTTTAAGGCGGATGTCAAAAGTTCGGACAATTGATTGCTTGGGAAATAGCTGTTGAGCATATGTTTCCCCAAGGCTGTTTTTTGAATCGTTTGCGCCTGAGCAAAAAAGGATTCTGCCTGTTTTAGGCCCAGCCCAAGACTCATGAGTTCTCTTGGATTAATACGTCCTATGGAGAGTTTGCCACAAAGGCGCTCGATGTCGCTTAGGCCTTGGAGCTGTTCTCGCATCTGTTCTCTCAAGATGTAGTCTTCATAAAATAGTGAGATTAAATCTTGTCGCGCCCGAATTTCTTCGAGATCTAAGAGCGGACGACTCAGCCAATTTCTCAAGCAGCGCTTACCCATGGATGTTTTACAGTGATCCATAATTGCAAAGAGACTGCCCCGCTTTTTTCGATCTCTTAATGACTCAAAAATTTCTAAATTGCGGCGTGCACTTTCGCTTAACTGCAAGAAATTTTCTCTTTGATTGAGGCTAAGTCCCTGAACATGTTCGGGTAAATTTTTTTGTGTCTTTTCGATGTAATGGATGAGCTGTAATGCGCCATGAAGCACCGCCGAATCTTTTGGGTCTTTGGGATCAGAATCGGCCATAAGCCCGAGTTGTTCGGAATAACGTTGCTTTTGTTCTTGTAAGTATTCTGTTTCTGAATGCTTCAAATCAGGGTGTTCTGAGTGTGTCCATGCGGGTTCCTCACAATACGTGATCAAGAGTTGCTTCTCAAGTTCTTGGGCACGGAATGAGTTGAGAGAAAATCCTTTGGGAAGCAAAATCTCTTTTGCCCCATATCGCAAAATCTCATCGATCAAAGTAAATTGTTCTTGACGATAAAAGTGTTGCGCTTCAAAACGTCCAGATATCAGCTCCATTGCGGCTAATACGACGATGGACGTATTTGCATAAAGGCTTAAAATCCAACTGTTTCGGTCTTCTTCAAGTTGTCCATCATCGGTGGCCGTTCCCGGAGTAATAATCCTTACAATTTCGCGATGGACGATCCCTTTTGCCTGACTGGGTTCTTCCATTTGCTCGCAGATGGCGACTTTGAAATCCGCTTCGATCAGTTTAGAAATATAGCTATTGGCAGAGTGAAAAGGAACACCACACATCGGGGCTCGCTCTTCTAACCCGCAATCTCTAGAAGTGAGTGCTATTTCGAGTTGCTTCGAAGCTTCAATGGCGTCGTCGAAAAAAAGCTCGTAGAAATCTCCCAAGCGGAAAAAGAGCAAGCAATCACTGACTCGCTCTTTGATTTCAAGATATTGTTGCATCATCGGACTGACTTCTGAACGAGTCAAATCGGCGTAGCGAAGCAAAATGGGATCCCCTTTAGTTTCATTAGTCATGATTAAGTTTAATGCAATACGATCTCGCATAAAAGAGAAAAGCGAAAAAGATTGCTGACAAACGATCAATGGGCGCGATCGCTGGGCGGAAAATGAGCACTTTATCGCAAAGCGAGCGCTTTACCCTCAAGCGAGCACTTTACCCCCAAAGAGTGCAAACAAGCGTTTTATCCTTAAAAAATCGTATTGCGCACTAAGAGCTTAAGAAGACAATCAGGTCAATCTAAAAACAGTTCCAAGGCTTCCCCTTCAAGCGAAAAAGTCTTGGCCTGATGAACGATCGCCCGAACAAAGCGCCCCTCCAATATCGCACCGAGCTGAGCGGGATCTAAGCCACGCAGACGTTCTGGCAAAAGGTCTTCTTTGATCTCAAAATTCATCAAGTAATTTTGAGAAGCACGACCTGCAAAGCGATCATCTCGTTGCGCAGAAAGCCCTTCGCAGAGTAAATGAAGTTCTTTCCCTTCCTGTTTTTTCATCGCCGCAAGGCTCAATTCATTTTGTAAGGCGCTCATGCGCATGAAGCGATCTTTGACTTCTTCCTGATCCGGCAAAGGCCATTTGGCAGCTGGCGTGCCCGGTCTAGGTGAATAAATGAACATAAAGGACTGTTCATAGCCAACTTCTTTCATCGCAGCTAAGGTCTGTTGAAAGTCTTCTTCTGTCTCGCCAGGAAAGCCCACGATGAGATCTGTCGTGATGGCGATATCTGGCATCAGTTCACGGGCTTTTTCGACAATACTCATGTAGCGCTTGAGATCGTAATGACGGTTCATCTTTTTAAGGACAGCATCACTCCCTGACTGCAAAGGCAGATGCAAGTGGCGCTCAATATTGGGGTTTTCCGCCATAACGTGTAAGACTTCGTCGTCAATATCACGCGGGTGACTCGTCATAAAGCGAATTCGAGGCAAGTTGAAATCTTGAGCTGAATGACGTAAAAGTTCAGGAAAGGACATATATTCATTTTGTTTGCGAAGATCTTTCCCGTAGGAATTAACATTTTGCCCCAAAAGCATCACTTCAGAAAACCCGTCTTTCCCAAGGCTACGTAATTCTTTGAAAATATCTTCTGGGTAGCGGCTGCGTTCACGACCACGAGCCTGAGGGACGATACAGAAGGTGCAAAAATTATTGCAGCCAAACATAATGGATACCAAGGCGCGATATTTTCTTTTGCGAGTAATTGGCAGATCTTCAACGATGGGATCGACAGCGCCAACTTCATACACGTGACTTTTTTGGGTCAGGCGTTGGTTCAAAAGTTCAGGGAGTCGCCAAATATCTGAAGGACCGAAAACGATATCTACGAAGTAATAACTCTTTCGGATCCGCTCCACATGGACATCTTGTTTCATCAAGCAACCACAAGCAATGGTGATGAGGTCCGGTTGATCTCGCTTGAGATTCTTAATCAGCCCCAAATTGCCAAAAAAACGGCCCGCGGCATTTTCGCGGATGCTACAGGTGTTGAGTACCACGACGTTAGCTTGATGCATATCGTCGGTCGCGACCATGCCCATCGCATCAAAAAGACCAGCGATGCGCTCAGAGTCGTTTTCATTGAGCTGGCAACCATAGGTCATGATGAAATAACGCTTGCCTTCACACCAGATATCTCGGTTTTGATCGGCGAAAGCCAGCTGACGTTCTTTTTCTTCTGCAGGTGCATGAACCGCACGCATCATGTTTCTTATTCTCCTTTTGGCAGACCGCTTTTCGGTCTTCGTTTTTCTAATGTGTTAACTGTTTGCTTTTTATCGCATTTTTCGCATTAATTGCATGTGTTGCGCATCTCGTATGTCTCGGATTTTCTCGCATTTCTCGCAAAGTGCATTTCGCAAAATTTTATCGAAAAAACGCTTTCGCACGGATCCATCTAACGAGATTAAGCGGCTGAACTCATCCGACTGAATCAAGCGGCAAATTTAGCTTCGCTTAAGTCAGGCTGTGACTTTAGTCATTGGGGCAAGAGTCAAGGAGGCCCAGCTCACGTTTGAGTTCCATTTCGTCATTGGCCACGATGAGTCCGCCACCTAGAAGTTCATCGCCCGAATAAAAAACGGCAGCCTGTCCAGGCGTGATCGCACG
>JAEWGS010000004.1 GCA_023388205.1 Bacillota bacterium | reverse complement strand
GAGGGTATGCAGATCTTCGGGTAAATTCCCCTGAATGAAAGCCGTTTCTGGATCGTTTTGTGGCGCTTGTCGCTGCGTGTCACTTTGCCAGGCGGTACTTTGTCGAGCTGTATTTTCGCTGCCGCTTGCAGAAGCGCTTTGACGCCACTCTTGTTGATGGGTGTTGTCGGACTCGTGTGGGGAGCTGTGGCGCTTTTCGTTTGAATGTCCGTTTTCACTTGAACGTCCGTTTTCACTTGAATACCCATGCTGACTTTCGCTTGAATTTTCAGCTTGATTCTTGTCGCGATCGTCAAAGCTCACTGCATCAAAGGAATCTGATGCAGCGTTTTTTACATCTTGGGATGAAGTGGCCGTTTGATCTGCGAAAGGTGATTCAAAAGAGGTCTCAAAGGGCGATTCGCCTGTCGAAGCGGAAGAAAAAGTGTATGCGTCGGCTGAATGCTCTGGCTGAGGGGGTGGTGAAAAAAGGGTGTTGATATCGATGCTGAGGACGCGGCACAAATCGGAGATGAGCAGCGGATCGGGATAACTTTGGGCGTTTTCCCATTTGCTCACGGCCTGGGCGGAAACACCGACGCGTTGGGCGAGCTCTCTTTGGGAGAGGCCGAGGCGCTTGCGATGGTATTCAATGTTCTTGGAGATAAAATAAGCGTTGTACATTCATGTCTCCTTTCGAGCAGAGTCAGCGCTGATTCTGGTCTGCTGTGATTCACTTTTTCAATACATAAAACCCGTGCGCCCGCGCGATGCAGATGATGCAAAAGCTGATGTGGACTGAATCATTCGAATGGCCTTGAACCTTTGGGTCAATTGGAGAGTTAAGCACCCAAATGCGCCAGCGCCAAGACGTTTAAAGGAGTCCAGCAAGCACTCAAACATCAACCACAGGTTTTCGATATCAACCACTGGTTGACACTTGAAGTGTAGAAAAAGAAAAATGACATGTCAAGCTTAGGTCAGGTGTTTTTCACTAAAAAGACGGTGCCTGAGGCGATCCAAGTCAGCGGATTAGAAAAACGCCACAAAGGCAGAGAAAAAAATCTCAATTCGTTCAGAATATAAAAAAAAATCCTTGAAAACTACCTCTGGATCGTTATAGTTAATAAAAAGAAAAGATCTAAACGCGCATGAAATGCGTCTTTTTCAAAAGCGCAAGGATGAAGCGGATCAAAAATTGAGGAGAGCTTTATGAGCGATCGGATGTTCGCGATACCTTTTGAGTTGTTGATGCAACAACTTTTGCAAGAATATCGTGAGAATAAGACGGTGTTTCAGGTCAAAACCCTTTATCAAAATGAGGGCGAAAGCCAGGATCTGAAACTTTTTGGTCGTCGCCTCGAGTGGGCTTTGGGGGTCGCGGCAGGTCCTCATACGCAATTGGCGCAGAATTTGGCTGCGTGCTATGCAGGGGGGGCTCGCTTTTTAGAAGTGAAGACGATTCAAAAGTTATACGGGGAAGATCTTGGCATTCCGCGTCCTTGCATTCGTGCAGATGACGAGGCGTATAACGTAGAATGGTCCAGTGAATTCAAACCTTTTGATGCTGCGGCAGAATATATCAAAGGATATTTTCTCTGCAAGGTGCTTGCAAAAGAGTTTGGCTTCGGCGATCCGGATGCATTTATGTTTAATATCAGTTGCGGATATGATTACGAGGGTCTAAAAGATCCTTCGGTCGATGAATATCTGAACTTGATGCAAGATGCGACCCATCATCCTGAGTTTGCCAGAGACCTCGAGGTGCTCAAAAACTTACAACGCGAAGGCGCCTTTGAGCAGATCGATGAGGCTTTTATCGATCAAATTTCGCCCAAGATTTCGAACACGTTGACGCTGTCGACCATGCACGGTTGTCCGCCGGATGAAATTGAAAAAATGGCGCGACATATTTTAGAGGTCAAAGGACTCAATCTGTACGTCAAGTGTAATCCGACGCTTTTGGGTTATGACTACGTGCGAGATCTTTTGGATCGTATGGGCTATGACTATGTGCGCTTTGGCCGCGAGCAGTTTGAAAAAGATCTCAAGCCAGAGCAGGCCTTTGAGATGTTTGAGCGTTTGCTCGTGACGGCAAAAGAGCGCGGGCTGACCTTTGGTGTGAAGCTAACCAATACGTTCCAAACAGATATTGAAGAAAAAGAGTTGCCTGGACAGTCCATGTATATGTCGGGCAAAGCGCTTTATCCTTTGAGTATTTCAGTGGCGAAGCTTTTGTCCGCTCGTTTCGGCGATCGTTTGCCCATGAGTTTCTCGGGCGGTGCGGATGCCTTTAATCTCAAAGATTTGCTTGAGGCGAATATCTATCCGATCACCGTCTGCACGGTGCTTCTCAAGCCCCGCGGCATGAATCAATTGGCCAAACTGGCGCAGCTCACGAATGAAACAAAACTGCCGGCGCATGCGGACGAAAGAGGCCCAAAGGCAGATCTGATTGCGAAGATGGCAGATGAGGTCGCGGCCAACACGCGTTATCAGAAGAGCGCGGCGAAACGCAAACAAGTGGATCTGCACAAGAGTTATGTGGGGGTCCGTTCAGATGATATCCATTGTCGTGTGCTCTGCCAGAGCTGTATCGACGTGTGTCCGAACCGTGCAAATGACGTCTTGTCCCTGAAAGACGATGCCCGAGTTATCTTGCACATTGATCAAAATTGTAATGAGTGTGGCAACTGTCAATTCCATTGTGTGGAGCCTTGCTTGCCTTATCGGGATCGCTTGACTTTGTTCCACCATGAGGACGAGCTCTTGCAACACAGTGAAAACAAGGGGGTTTGCTTCTTGGATGGCGTAGACGGTGATCGTTTTGCCTATCGCTACGAAGGTGAGGGACATGCAAGCTACGCAGAACTTCCTGAAGTGCTCCAAAAGATGGTCGACGCGATTCGCGCCGAGCGGAGGTATTTGTTGTGATCATCATTCAAAAGGGCCAAGTCGTTTTAGAAGGTCAAACGCTGCAGGCAGATCTGGCGATTGACGCAGGCAAGATTGTCAAAATAGCCCCGCAGATTGAGGTGCAAGCGGGCGACGAAGTGAGGGCTGCCGAGGGCTGTTACATTTTTCCCGGCTTTATTGATCCGCATGTGCATATGCAGATGACGAATGCGATTACAACGACAGCGGATAGCTATGAGACGGGGACGAAGGCCGCTATTTACGGCGGCACGACGACGATCATCAATTTTGCGACGGCTGATATGGGCATGTCCTTGAGGGACGTGCTGGCCCGTGAGAAGGCCAAGGCGGACGGTCAAAGTTCTTGCCATTATCTTTTCCACTGCGAAATGATCGATGTCAATGAGAACACTTTGGCTGAACTCAAAGAGCTCTCCGCAGAGGGGCTGAGATCCGTCAAAGCCTATTTGGCTTACACCTTTCGAATTGGCGATCACGATCTTTATAAAACGATCAAAGCCTGTCATGAGGCCGGTTTGCTTTTAGAGGCGCATTGCGAAAACGGCGCGATGTTGGATGCGGTGCTAGAGGATTTGGTCGCAGAAGGTAAGACGCAGATGCGTTACAAAGCTTTCGCGCACCCGACGGCGGCGGAGGCAGATTCCATTGGGACGATGGGGCGCATCGCTAAGCTTTTGGGGGCTCATGTGCACGTGGTGCATTTATCTTCAAAAGAGGGCTTAGAAGAAGTGCGTCATCAGCGTGCACAAGGCGTGAATATCACGGTGGAAACCTGCCCACAATACCTGTATTTGGACCAGTCTTGTTACGAAAATGAAGATCTGTTACAGGCGGCGAAGTATGTGTGTGCACCGCCGCCGCGTCAGCAGCAAGACCGAGAAGTGATCTTGAATGGCATTGTGCAAGGTGAAATCCAGACCCTGGCGACGGATCATTGCGCCTATCGACTTGAGGGGCAAAAAGACCAGTCGTTGGAAGATTTCCGTTCTTGCCCAGGCGGCCTGCCAGGCGTTGAAGAGCGGGCGACGCTTTTTTACACCAAACTGGTGGACTCAGGTCTGATCAGCCCGGAGCGCTTTGCTGAATTGATGGCGACGAATTCCGCAAAACTTTACAAACTCTACCCCCAAAAAGGCGTCATTCGTGAAGGTTCAGATGCGGACTTGGTGATCTATGATCCTAAGGGCCGAAGCCAATTGAGCGCGCGTGTTTTACATAGTGCCGCACAAAACACTGTGTATGAAGGGGTTGAAGTTGCGGGTTCTGTGCGCGATGTTTATCTCGATGGGAAGCTGACTTTGGACCACGGACGTCTCGTGCGTGAAAAAGAAGGTCGCTTTTTGGGATCGATGAAGAAAGAGTAGGATCATGGCTGAGCAAGAGCGGTTGAACGAAACAAAAACGGCGGATGCGCTCGGCTTAACGGCGGATGCGCCCGGCTTAACGGCGGATGCGCCCGGCATCGATAGGCCGTCGAAAGGTCTTTTGGAACACGTTCCTGTGCCCCGCGCGATGGCGTTGGCGGTTCAGCACGTCATCGCTATGGTTGTCGGCTGCATTACGGTGCCGATTATTGCGTCGACGGCGGCGGGCCTCGATAACACGGGGCGTGTCACGATGATTCAGGCTTCGCTCTTGGCTGCGGGCTTGGCGATTTTAATTCAGAGCTTGGATCAGAAGCGTTTTGTGGGCGCCTCTTTGCCTTTGGTGGTTGGTTCGGGTTTTGCCTTTATCGCGGTCATGAGTTCAATCGGCGCTCACTTTGGGATTTCTGCGGTCTTTGGCGCGCAGTTCGTCGCGGCCCTGTTTGGCATTGTTTTTGGCTTGCTGTATCGCTACTTACAATACATTTTCACGCCCGTGGTCAAAGCGGTTGTCGTCATGACGATCGGGATCAGCCTTTCTGCGACAGCGGTCGACTATATTGCAGGTTCGGTCAATTCTCGTTTTTACGGTACGCCTAAGTCTTGGGCTTTGGGGATTTTTACGCTGGTGGTGACGCTTTTATATGCACATTACGGTCGTGGATTTATTAAAAGAGCGTCCACGCTGATGGGCTTAGCCACGGGTTATATTGTCGCTTTGATTTTTAATCTGGTGCACTTTGAATCTATGGAAGGGCAAGTGGTCTTTCAGATTCCGCGAATCTTCCATTTTGGCCTGAGTTTTCATCTGGAAGCGATCGTGCCTTTCATGATCATTGCTTTGATTTCTGCGGTTCAAGATATGGGGCAGATTGCGGCGACGGTGCACGGACTTTATGGACGTGAGCCCCAGGTCGCGGAAGTGAGAGGCGGCATTATTGGCGATTGTGTGGGGACTTTGTTTGGGTCGCTTTTTGGAGGAACGCCGAATGCGATCGCAGGTCAAAATGTGGGGATTGTCGTCACGACGCGCGTGGTCGCTCGCTCGGTCTTTGTTTCAGCGGGTTTGATGCTGATTGTTAACGGATTTTTCCCCATTGTATCGGCGGCCTTTTTGACCATTCCTTACAGCGTCTTAGGGGGTGCGACGGTCGCGGTTTTTGGGTCCATTGCAACGACAGGGATGAAGATGCTCGCAAGTACAGGCATGACGCCGCGCAATATGTCGATCGCAGGCCTGTCTTTGTCCCTAGCGATTGGGATTACGTACCACAGTGATGCCTTCTCACGTTTCCCGACTTGGGTGATGACCATTTTTGGGAACGCCATTGTGGTGGCGACTTTGGCGGCGATTCTTTTGAATGTGTTTTTGCCCAAAGAGAAAGAGGTTGAAGCAAAAGATCAAGCAAAAGCTCAGCGATGAGCAAAAGCAAATGAGGCGTGCCCGTTTGGTTTTCATTGGATGAATTAGATGAAAGGGCCGCGCAATGACTTCGTGACGAAAAAGTTTTTTCATTGTTATTTCCAATATGAAAATAATAAAATTTTTCCAGCGTGTTTTGCCCAAAGAGTGAATGCGCTGAATTGATCTCATTTTCACAAAGCGCTCATCGAGAGAAAAGTCTCATCTAGTTGAATTTTTCGTTTGAATTATCTTTTTTCCACAAAGATGACGACGAGTTGTTTCTCCAAAATAGTCGATAAGTCGCTTATTATCGTTAGAATATGGCTAGTTTGAAGAAAAATGCTTCGATGATCCGTTTGTGCTTGTGTACAAAATAGGTCGACATGCCAACGGCATCAGGAGGGATGGAACCGTGTATCAATTTCAAATTAACGGCCAGATGATCAGCTGCGATAAGGATATGTCCTTGCTGCGCTTCATGCGCGACGAACTAAAGCTGAAGTCGGTCAAAGATGGCTGCAGCCAGGGCGCTTGCGGAACGTGTACAGTCATTATTAATGGTCAGGCCAAAAAAGCGTGTACTTTGAAGACCTCGCGTTGCGAAGGTGCGGAGATTTTGACCGTTGAGGGCCTGTCGCCTTTGGAGCAAGAGGCCTTTGTTTACGCTTTTGGCGTCAAAGGTTCGGTCCAGTGCGGCTTTTGTATTCCCGGTATGGTGATGAGTGCCAAAGCCTTGATTGACCAAAATCCCAATCCGTCTGAGGACGATATTAAACAAGCACTCAAGGGCAATATTTGCCGTTGCACCGGCTATAAGAAAATTATAGAGGGGATCCAATTGACCGCTGCGATTTTGCGCGGAGAGGTTCAAATGGAGGAAGAAGATCCTTATGTCAAAGTCGGTACGAGAATGCGCCGCCGTGATGTAAGAGAAAAGGTGCTCGGCTTTGGTGAGTATGTGGATGACGTGGAAATGGAAGGGATGGTGCATGCTTCTTGCGTCCGTTCGCCTTATCCTCGCGCCCGCATCTTGAAGATTGATACGAGTGAAGCGGAAAAAATGGAAGGCGTGCTCGCCATTTTGCGCGCCGAGGATGTGCCGAATAATAAAGTGGGCCACATTCAGCAGGACTGGGATGTCATGATTCCTGAAGGCGGCATCACGCATATGCAGGCGGACGCGCTTTGCTTGGTGATCGCAGAAACGGAAGAGATTTTGGAAGCGGCCAAAAAAGCGGTCGTTATTGAAGCAGAGGAATTGGAGACGGTCTCCTCGATCGATGAGGCGAGAGCGGAAGGTGCGATCTTGGTTCATGAGGGTCGCGAAAATAATATCTGTCAGCAGCGTCACGTGAAGCGAGGCGATGCAAAGCGTGCCTTGGCTCAGGCCGCGTATACGGTGACAGATCATTTTATGACGCCATTCACGGAGCACGCGTTCTTGGAGCCAGAGTGTGCGATTGCTTTCCCTTGGAGAGATGGAGATGTCAAAGTACTGACGACGGACCAAGGCGTGT
>JAEWGS010000057.1 GCA_023388205.1 Bacillota bacterium | reverse complement strand
CTCGACCGCCTCATCACCCTTCATCAGCGTAAGCTTTTTATCGTTAATTCAAACTCGATAATGAACGCATCACCAAATCCACATCTTTATTTTCAAGCTCTTTGATGATATGGAGATAAGTTTTTTGCGTCGTCGTCATACTAGAATGCCCTAACCTTTGAGCCACACTAGCGATCGAAACACCCGCAAACAAGAGCAAAGACGCATGAGTATGCCTAAGACCATGAATAGAAATAATGGGTATCCCAGCCCGCTTGCAATGCCTAAACAAAACATCATTAACCGTGGAATTATATATATGACCTGAAGCAAAAATAGGCTCATCATCAGGCAAATTTTTCACAAGCGTTGAGAATTGTACGATCAGCTGCCAATCGATTTGAATTTTCCTAATGGACGACTGATTCTTAGTTGGCATAAAGCCATGACCACTCTTATAATCCCAAGTTTTATTAATCGATAACGTTTGCTTAGAAAAATCAAAATCATTAGGCGTAACAGCCAAAGCCTCAGAAAAGCGGATTCCCGTCTTAGCGACCAAAAGAATAAACCAATCCCAATTCAGCTCTTGACCCAAATCAAGATCAGACAATAGCTTATGCAATTCAAATTGATTGAGATACTTCGTTTTCTTCTCCCTCGGCTGCTTGCCTTTTATAATCGCCTTACGTGTAGGATCTCTTTCAATAAGGCCATCATCGACAGCATCCAAAATAGCCCCTTTCAACTGATGATGAAAATCCATCGTTGTCTGCCTTTCGTGCAATTCAGCATAATCATTTAACAACTTTTGATAGGTAATTCTCGATAAGTCACCAATCTTCAAGTCAGGAGCTAATCGCTTGATCCAAGACAGTGTCAGAACATACTTTTTCATCGTGACATTTCTAATTGCACCCTCTTTATAAACTGTAATCCATTGTGTGTAATACTCGTAAAACAAGTCATTTTTATCTGCTTTATGCAACATAAGTCCCCCTTCTGAGTCATCAATTACGCTGATGAAGGGTTTTGAATGGAGGCCAATCACACAAAGGATAAAAACAATCGCTTCAATTTTCTATGATCCAACGATCCAACAAAAAAGAAAGCGCCTTGAGGCGAGAAAGATAAAAAAGCGCACTCAAGGCGAAAATTTGATTCTTAGCGTTCACTGTATCCAGGCTTTCCGATACAGATCAGCGATACAGATCAACGATACGGATCAGCGATACACGAGTTCTTTGATCTCTTGATCGCGCTTCGGATCTTCTACTTCTTCGATATCGAAGCCGCCACTCAAGATAAACTCGCGAAGAAAATGATCCGCCATCATTATGACTTTGGGCGGTATGATCTTTTTGCCCTTAAGCTTTTCAAAATAGCGGCGCGCTTTTTCCTTATCTATTGTATTTTTAAGCTCATTATATCGGCCAAATTCGTTCAAATTATATTCGTTTGGCTTGAGACTCATCAAAGTTCTCAGCAACTTTTCATCGACGCCTAGGCAATCTGAAAGACGCTGAACTTGGTCGTTTTTCGCTCTAATCAAATAGTCATTGATGTAATCGCGCAGCGTTTTTCCTGAGATGATTTCAACTTCTCCCCTTAGAATGTCCCCCAAAAATACGTTGGCATACTTCTGTTCTTCCTGCGTCAGAATGGCAAAAGACTTATGCAGCTCTGTCTTTGTCTTTTCAATATCATCTTCGCTCGCTCCATTTTTGTTCAGCAATTTCATATATTTCTCGAAGCGAGAATTCATATATTCGCTATCAATCAAACCGGTATCAATGGTTGTAATATATCCTTCCAAGTCATACGGAGCTTTTGAATCAGAGCTTCCACCCTGCTGACTCAGCTCCTTATAACGAAGCACCAAGATAAGATAGGTGTTTTCATCCATCTCCACATGAACGGTTTCTCCCGTTCGCTCATCCTTGTAATCAGCGATATGCCATTTGAAGCCCTGAATTTTTGCCGCTTCTAAATACCCATTGAGTTCTCTAAAATACGCCGCAAATTTTCCACAGGCCGCTTGATCGTCTGGCAAGCTTTCGAAGTTCAAAACACCTGCCGCATCAAAAAGATCACGAATACTTGCATAAAAATGATTGACTTGCTTCAAATTAGAGACCAGCTGCGGAACAAACAAGCCAAAAGGAACATCCCCAGAATAGGTCTTGACGGCCTCATTGACATGTCGCTCCATGGTATGGGGTTTTCTGTAGTATCTGATCGTGCCAAAAGGTTTTTCTGGTCCAAACAATCTGTTCGTACGAGAAAAAGCCTGGATGAGATGCTCATAACGCAATACCTTGTCCAAATACAAAGTATTGATCCATTTCGAATCAAAGCCCGTTAGCATTTGGTCAACGACAATCAGCAGATCGATTTGCTTCTCTGGCTCTTTCGCGATCTTTTCATAAGGCTTCTTATGGGCCAAACGAGCGGCGATATCCTTTTTCATTGCCTGGAATGTCGGAAGGCTAAACGTCTTTTCATATCTTCGATTGTAGTCTTCGATAATTTCGACCAGCCCATCCTCTTTGAAACTTGCCTCTTCGTTGTTATCAATATTCGGATCGAAGAGTGCGGTGATCTTAAGGTCTGAGAGCGCTTGCTTCATCTGACGATAATAATGGATGGCTTCTGAAATACTCGCCGTGGCAAAAAGGGCATGGAATTGACTCCCCCTGCTCAAGGTTTCCCAATTCTCAGCAATATCTTTGATCACAGCTTCGGTATGTGCTGGAGTCTGGTACTGACGGTTGGAAATAAAATCTTCGATCCCTTTTACATGCACTCCGTTTTCTTCATATCCTGCCATGGGCATTTGGGGATCCATAAATTCATAGAAGATTTTGCTCTTTTGGGGATCTTGAAGCGCCTCTTTGACCGTCTTTGCTCTCGCATGATCCAGTGCGACTGCTTCTCTCACGTCTTTGTCTTTGAAAGTCAAAACTTTGTAGGGATCAAAGCCGAGGACATTTTTATCTCTAATTCCATCCGCAATACTATATCGGTGCAATTCATTGCCAAAAACCGTTGTGGTCGTGTTCTTTTTTTTACTGTTCTCCTTTTGGATTGGCGTACCTGTAAAGCCAAAGAACATCGCCTTTGGAAAACTGTCCTTAATCGTGATGAGCATGTCTCCAAAAGTCGAACGATGAGCTTCATCTATGATAAACACAATCCGCTTATTCCCCATGATCTCCATATCATGAGCATTGAGTCCACCCTCTTCTTCCTTGATGTTGCTCATTTTCTGAATGGACGTCACGATCAAAGTGTTTGCGGGATCCGAGCTTTTAAGTTTGCTCACAAGCACCCTTGTGTTTTCGGTCGCTTGCACGTCTTCATCGACGTCAGAAAAGCCTCTGTATTCTTCCAAAGACTGTGTGCCCAGTTCGATTCGATCCATAAGAAAGATCACTTTGTCTGCATCTTTCGAATTGGCAATCAATTGAGCTGATTTGAAGCTGGTCATGGTTTTCCCAGACCCCGTTGTGTGCCATATATAGCCGCCGAGCTGAGGATTCCCCTCCCACTTGGCTTTTGCAACTCGGTCAGAAATCGCACTCGCCGCAAAATATTGATAACTACGCATCACTTTTAATACACCGTCAGAGCGATCCGCCACGGTATAAAAGCCAATGAGCTGATGCGCCATAGGGATCGAAAGAAGCGTCGACGCGATCTGATGCCAGTCATAAATCGGTTCATTATTAAAGTCTGCCCAGTGAAAATAGTAATTTGGATTAAATTGATCCGCAGATCCCGGGTTCGCAAAATAGACCGTTTCCTTGGGCTCCATGGCCACAAAAATCTGAACAAGTGAAAACAGCCCTGTAAAAGCACCTTCTTTTGCGTATTTTTTGATTTGCTCGCAAGATTGACTGACGGGCACGCCACTTCTTTTGAGCTCAATATGAATGACGGGCATACCATTAATCAGGAGCATTAAGTCGCCGCGACGATCATTTAATATTTTCGATTGAGTCGAAAATCGGGGTTGCTGGACGATTTGATATCGACTTGAGCCTGCTGCAATTTCCATGCGGTCATAAATTTTGAGACTGACCTCTTTTCCGAAATGCAATTTATCTTCAGGATGATCCCGAACGATCGAAACGCTTTTGCCATTGATGAAGCCATTTAATTTCATGGGTGTTTTGAGCGCTTCAATTTGTTCTACGATTTGCTGCATCTCTCCGTTCGTCAAAGGATAATCGTTTAAGCGATCTATATCTCTGTTGTTCTCAAAGAGTATGTCCGCCCAATTTCGCAACAATTCTCGCTCCGTATAATTTTTCAAAACTTCTTTTTCCCAACCTTTTTCAGTTAGGATGTTGATCAAAGCGGTCTCAAAGTCTGATTCTTTATCAAAGATCATGGCGGATTCTTGATTAAAGGTCATCCCCGTGTCTCCTTTGTTCGTGCTTGTCTTCATCTGGTCTCACGGCTCGCTTCCCTTCTTTCCGTCTATTGTATGGCATCTAAGATAAAACAGGGATGATCTGTCGGCTCACCTCACACAAAAAAGGCGACCCGAAGGCCGCCCTGTCAAACATTTGATCTTGTGTTCAGGTGCCTCCGCCGATCTCGAGCTGAGCCCTGAGCTCACCTCAATCAGACCGAGCCCCTAAGCTCACCTCGAGCAAGCCGAGCCCCTGAACCGTTTTTCTAAAATCCTTTTCCTTAAAATCTTCAAAAGCGTGCAGAAGATCAGGTCAAGAAAATGTAGCGCAGCAAGAACAAGACCGCGAGGATGTAGAGCATCGGAGAAATGTCACGGAACTTGCGGGTCAAGAGTTTCACCAGCACATAGCTCAGCATACCGAAGCAAATCCCATCAGCAATGGAGTAAGCAAACGGCATCATGACGATGGTCATAAAAGCAGGAACCGCTTCCGTGAAGTCAGAAAGGTCGATGTCCTTGATCGGGCTCATCATGAAGAGACCCACGAGGATCAAAGCCGGAGCCGTCGCCGCGCTCGGGATAATTCCAAAAATCGGAGCGAAGAAGAGCGCCAAACCAAAGAAGCATGCCGTCGTGATCGACGTGAGACCGGTTCTTCCGCCTTCAGCCACACCCGACGAAGATTCCACAAAGGTTGTGACGGTCGACGTTCCCATACATGAACCCGCAACGGTACCGACCGCATCCGAAAGCAAGCATTGAGAAATCTTGGGCAGCTTGCCCTTTTGATCCAACATATTCGTCTTGCTCGCCACACCGACCAGCGTGCCGATCGTGTCAAAAATATCGACAAAGAGGAAAGAGAACAAAACGATCAGCATATCGAAGCTGAATATATTCGAGAAATCAAATTGGAAAGCGATGGGGGCTAAACTCGGGGGCAAAGAAACAATGCGCTCCGGAAGCTGCGTCACCTGAAGCGGAATGCCCGCAAGCGTTGACACAACGATACCGATCAAAAGTGCGCCTTTGACGCGATAGGCCAAAAGCACCGCCGTGACGACCAAGCCAATCATCGTGACGATCGCCGCGGGCTGCGTGATATCACCCAGCTGAATGATCAAGCCATCTGCCAATAGGGTCTTGCCGTCGGCGCCCACCTTGCCCGAACTGACAAGGCCACCGTTGATCGCACCGATCAAAGCGATAAAAAGACCAATCCCGACGGAAACCGCTTTTTTAAGCGTCGTCGGGATCGCATCAAAAATCGCTTCTCGAACTTTGAACAAGCTCAGGGCAATGAAGATCAGACCTTCTAGCAAAACCGCAGTCAAGGCGAATTGCCAACTGTGCCCCATGCCTAACACAACGGTGTAAGCGAAGAATGCATTCAAGCCCATGCCCGGCGCCAGAGCGTAAGGGTAATTCGCGCTCAAAGCCATGATCAAGGTCGCTAGCATGGCTGACAATGCTGTCGCTGTAAAGAGCGCATTGGGGTCCATGCCGGTTGCACCCAGAACGAGCGGGTTCACGGCCAAAATGTACGCCATCGTCATGAAGGTTGTGATTCCCGCCATGATCTCCGTGCGCACGGTCGTTTTGCGTTCTGTGAGACAGAACCTGCGGTCGAGCCAATTTCGTACTTCCATGTTTCCTCCTTTATTTGAGAACAAGCGGAATCCGATACGTCGTCCCGTGCACACAGGACGTTTTGGATCCCGTGGAAGTCTTTAATATATCAGCTTCCCCAAACAAAAAACGCACAAGATTTTTGCCTTTTTTTCGCGTTTCTCTCGCAATATATTCAAAAGCAAGCCCTCTCATCTTGCGCGACTCAAGCATTCGCCAAATGCGCACATAGAAAAGCTGCACGAAGTGCACAAAAAGGGCGTAGATGCATCAAAATCTACGCCCGCGCTTCCCCTCATTCCTCTTCTTCTCTTTCTACCTTATTCCTCGTCTTCTCTTTCTAAGCGCTCCAACAAGGCTTCGCTCAAGGTCGCCACGGGGACTGCGCTTTCAACCGTCAAAGGTGCTTCGCCCATCGTTTCCGTGAGTTCCGTTTCCGTCAAAAGCACCAGACCCAAACGTTTGCGCTCCGCATCAAGCGCCTCATCTTCGATGTAAACCAAGCGATAATCTGTCGCTCTTTGGTACAGGCGATTCTGTTCGGTCAGCCAAGCAAAATCCGCTTGTTCCAAAGCCCCTGGACCCAACCTAAAGCGCCACTGCCCTTCAGAAATACCTGGGCAATTCATTCTGGTGTCTGCGCCGTAGCCCAGTAAATCTTGCATCGGAACGACCGTCATCTTCGCCACAGAGGCCAGCAAGCTTTTGATGATCGCGCGGCAGGCAGGAGATTTCGCGCCCCCTTCGCGCCAATCGACCTCCGCAGGAAGCCCCGCATAAGCTAGGGCAAAGGCCCTTGTTTCTTCGCTCGCTTCATAGAGCCAAGCAAATAAGGTGTTGTTATCATGTGTGCCCGTATACGCGCAGCAGTGCTCCGTCCAAGAATGGGGCAAGCCTTTGCCACGATAGGTCTCATCAAAGGCAAACTGTAGGACTTTCATCCCGGGGAAGCCGCTTTCTTGCAAAAAGAGCCGCACATCGTCATCGATATCGCCCAAATCCTCCGCCACGATAGGCAAATCGTGTCCCGAAGTTTTAATCTTTGGCGAAGCTGCAAGCGCCCGGAATAAATCCATGCCAGGACCTTGCTCCCAATGCCCCCCTCTCGCAGTCTTTTCACCCGCCGGCACCGCCCAATATGAGCTAAAACCTCGGAAATGATCGATCCGCAGAAGATCATAAAGTTCCAAAGACGCCGCAATGCGATCAATCCACCACGCATACTGTTCTTGCTGCATCGCAGACCAGTTATAAATCGCATTTCCCCAAAGCTGCCCGTCCACAGCAAAATAATCCGGCGGCACACCCGCCAGCCACGTCGGCCTCAGATCTTGATCCACGGCAAACAGGTCTGGATTGACCCAAGTCTCCACCGAATCGGTCGCCACATAAAACGGGATATCTCCAAAAATACCCACGCCCATCTCATTGATCTTGTTTTTAAGCGTGCGCCACTGTTCAAAAAACAACCATTGTACAAAGATGTGATACCAGTAATCTTTTGCATTTTCCGCGCGAAGCTGTGCCAAAGCCTCCGGATCGCGGTGCCTTAGCGCCGCATCGCTCCAATCGTAGGGCGCTTTGAGATCATTCTTTTCTTTCGCAATAATGTAAAGCGCAAAATCATCCAGCCAAGGCTGCTCTTCCAAAAAGGCCTCGAGCGCCTGCTGTTGCGTCGGACCCAGCCTCAAAAATGCCGTCTTCAAATATCGCTTTGCGTTTTCGTGGACAAAAGCAAAGTCCACCTGGTAATCGCTTTTCGCATTCGCCTTGAACTGCTCAAGTTCCGACGCAAGTAAAAGGCCCCGATCCACCAAATCTCTTGGATCAATAAAGGCGGGATTACCTGCAAAAGCGGACAAGCTTTGATACGGCGAATCTTCAAGCGGATAGGTCAAAGGCAAAATCTGCCAATAAGACACCCCCGCCTCCGCCAGGCGTTTTGCAAAATCCAGAGCCTCCTCGCCCATCACCCCAATGCCAAAAGGACTCGGCAAAGAGCTCAAGTGCAGCAAAATAGCATTACAGCGCTGTTTCATCGGCATGAATTCAAGCCTCCTCAAATTGCGTCACGCCAGAAACCAAGGTCTTTTTAACGTGCATCGCGTCATCCATAAAAACTAAATCCGCAAATTTCCCCACTGAAATACTGCCGTAGAGCGCATCCACGCCCAGATCTTTGGCCGCATTCAAACCGAGCATTTTCACGGCGTCGACCAATTCCAACTCCGTAAAACTGATGAGATTTCTCAGCGCCTGATCCATGCGCAAAATGCTCCCAGCGATGGTGCCAGACGCCAATAGACATTGATCTCCGCGCACATAAACCTTTTGACCGCCGAGCTCAGACTCGCCGTCACCTTGAAATCCTGCACGCATGCAATCCGTGATCATGATTATTTTTTCAAGCGCTTTGGCTCGCGTCACCAGAGCGACGGCATCTCGGTGCACGTGGAAACCGTCGCAAATCACTTCCACCGCAAAGGGCTGATTCAAAGCGGCCCCCACAACGCCAGGATTTCTGTGATGTAAAGGCGTCATCGCATTAAAGAGATGCGTGATATGCCTCGCGCCCGCTTCATAAGCCGCCACCGCTGTATCATAATCCGCCGCCGTATGGCCGACAGAGACCACGATCCCACGCTGACTCCACTCCTTGATCATCTCAAAGTTCTCGTCTTCTTCTGGGGCCATCGTGATGAGTTTCACCACGTCATAATAATTTTTGAGCCAGCGATTATTGGGTTTTTGGATATGCTCCGCCGCTTGTGCACCCTTGAACTTTTCTGAAATAAAAGGCCCTTCCAAGTGCGCACCCAAAATGCGCGCGCCCTCGGTCTTGCCCTCTGCTTCGAGCCTTGTTTTTTCATTTCGGATGTTCTCAAGGGCCTTGCAAATCTTCTCCTCTGACATCGTCATCGTCGTCGGCAAATAAGACGTCGTCCCCGCCTGCGTGATGGTGCGCGAAATATGAGCCAAAGCCTCTGGCGTTCCATCCATAACATCCTTGCCACCAGATCCGTGGATATGCACGTCAATAAAACCTGGCAGCACAAATTCAAAACGCCCTTCGTCAATCAGGCTTTCTTTTGAAGCGACTTGTGCTGCCTCTTCTTGCGTCAATATATGTTCGATCTTGTCTGAAAAAATGATCGCCGCATCTTGCAAAACACGATCCTCGAGCACGAGATGCGTCGCATAAACCACTTTTCGTTCCATGGATCCTCCGCCCTTTCTAATCTTGCGTTTTTTTAACTTACGCTTTATTCCTGCGCTTCACCCAAAGCTTCATGCCAGCGCCTGACATGCCTGCACCTGACATGCCAGCGCCCGACACGTTTCTTGCGCTTTACTTTTATTTTCGCAAAATTGATCGCAGCAAAAGCATACGCTTTTTAGCTGCGCTTCGCCCGTTCTTTTCACCGAACAGGCCGTTTACCCTCTCTGTAAAGGCTGTCCCCACCGTTGAAACTGCTGCCTCCCGTCATTGAAGCTTCTGCCTCCCGTCGTTGAAACTGCTGCCTCCCGTTTTCAATTATATCGTCTTGATTACTATATTCAAAAAGGCTGTGGTACACTATCTTCAACTTATGGACATTGCGAGGTGCTTCATGCAACGACTTGAGCAAGACCGTCACTATCCCACGCCCGGCGTCACATCTATTTTGCAAATATTTGAGCAAAGTTGTGCTCGTTTCGCGGATCAGCCCTTGATCAACTGGCGCAAAACGCCTAGTTCAGACTTGCTGCGTCACACCTTTAGCGACACAAAAACAAGTGTCAACGCCTTAGCCCGCGCCTTTGGCTCGACCTCAAAGCGCGTCGCTTTACTCGGCGAAAACTCCTTCCCTTGGATTGTGACTTATCTCGCGACTTTGCTTTACGCAGAGTGCATCATTCCCATCGACCGCTTACTCAAAGCGGAAGAAGTGGTTCCGCTCCTCGCCAGAGGTCAGGCAGATACCTTGGTGATCGACGCTAAATCTTGGATCGACTTGGCGCCCCTGATCTCCGGTGCCTCCTGTCTGAAACGCGTCATCGTGATGCTTGAAGAACGCGTGCCCAAGAGGCAGCAAGAAGCTTTTGCGTCGCTGATCAATCAAGCGGCTTCCGCCAACCCGTCCGATGCCCAGAAGAGTTCAGCCGAAGCGCCGCACATTCGCGTGGAGCGCTTTGATCCCCTTCTTGAAGCCTACGCCAACGATCAGACACCCCTCATTCCAAGTCCCACCGACAGCCCCTCCGTGCTCCTTTTCACATCGGGCACCACGGACCAATCCAAAGGCGTGCTCCTCAGCCAAAAAACGCTGGCGAGCGATGTTAATTCACTCATGGGTGTCGTCAACTTCAAACCGGGCATTCGTATGCTTTCGATCTTGCCTTTGAGTCACACTTTTGAAAACACCTGCGGCCTCCTCTGCGGTCTTCAAATCGGCGCGGAAATTTATATTTGCGACGGACTCAAATATGTCCAACAGAATCTCAAAGAACACCGCATTCAGCTGTTGATTTCTGTGCCCGCGATCTTCGAACAGATGTATAAACGCATCCTCGGGGAAGCGAAAAAACAAGGGCGAGATCAGCTGCTTTTACGCCTCATCAAAGTGAGCCGCTTCCTGCGCAAGATCGGCATCGACGTGAGAAAACGCTTATTCAAAAAGGTCATGGAACCCCTGGGTGGCGCCCTCGAATGGTCCATTCAAGGCGGCGCCTCCCTCAAAAAAGAAATCATCGAGTTTTTTGACGAGCTCGGCTGGCGGATCTGTCAGGGCTACGGCATGACCGAAATGAGCCCGGTCGTTTCAGGCTGCAACACGGGGCGCTTTGTCGCAGGAACCGTGGGGCGCGCTTTGACGGACGTGGAAATCGCCATCGATAATGAAAAAGACGGTGAAGTTGGTGAGATTCTTGTGCGCGGTGGATCGATGATGCTGGGTTACTATCAAGATCCTGCCGCTACCGCTGAAGTGATTGATGAAAAGGGCTGGTTGCACACGGGTGATCTCGGTCGCATCGATCCCAAGAGTGGTTGTCTCATGATCACAGGCCGAATTAAGTCGATGATCGTTTTAGATAACGGCAAAAAAGTCTTCCCCGAAGAAATTGAAACGCTGCTTCTGAATGCGGGCCTCGACGGCGTCAAAGAACTCATCGTTTACCCTCATTCCATCGAAAACAATCGCGGTGAACGCACCCAAGTGATCGCTGCCAAAATTGTGGTGGATCCCAAAGTCTTAGATCGAGAGGCACTCACTTCTCTGATCGAACAAATCAACGCGGATCTCCCCGAGTTCAAGCGAATCCGAAACTGGTACACAAGCTCAGAGGACCTCATCAAAACGACCACGCTCAAAATCAAGCGCAACATCGAGCACGAGCGCATTCACAAGGATTTCGAGGTCAAAGGTCTGCTGCTCAAAGATGTCAACGGGCAGCACCTCAGCTGATCCATCCGCCGCACGGATCTCGATCTTCTTCAGCCCGCTCATTTAACCGCCTCGAACATATGTTTTTTCATGCCCCGCAACCTTTTCTCGCGGGGCGCTTCTTTTTAGCGCTCGGGTTTGCTATCTTTAACTATGGAATCGGCCGTGCTTTTGCACTATAAAAGAATGGAGCCTTACATGTCAGAAGCCGAAAAAATACAGGACGCTCAGACTTCTCGAGAACAGAAAAACTATTATATTTACAACCAATACGGGGACAATCCTATGGATCCCGTAGGGCCTATCGGACTCATCGCACTAGAAGGAACGAAACTTCTCACTGCGCAGGTCAACGACAAGCTCTATCAACGTCGAAATGCTTACGTCAAGCACAATGATCAGCAAGAGCTCAAAGATTTGAATGACAGTTTCTCGCAACCAGGATTTTTGAGAAGAGATTACACCATCGATATTTCGTGTCTGCGTTCTCGCACCGGCGAGGGCAAGGCGGTTCTTGAAAGCACCGTCCGCGGGCACGATCTTTTTATTCTCGTCGATGTCCTCAACTACTCTTGCACCTACCCCTTCTACGGCACACAAAAAATCATGAGCCCCGATGAGCACCTCCAAGATCTCAAGCGCGTCATCGCCGCCTGTGCGGGTAAGGCGCGGCGCATTAACGTCATCATGCCTTACCTCTACGAAGGGCGACAGCACAAGCGTAACAGCCGTGAATCGCTCGACTGTGCCCACATGCTCGAAGAGCTTTACGCCCTCGGCGTGGAAAACATCATCTCCTTTGATACCCACGATCCGCGCGTCTTTAACGCGATCCCACTCGGCGCTTTTGAATGCATCCCTTCGACGTACCAAATTATCAAGAAGCTTTTTTCCTGTGTGGACGACCTCAAAATCGGGGAAGATCAGCTGCTCATCATCAGTCCCGACGAAGGCGGCATTCCTAGGGCGATGTATTACGCCTCCATGCTCAACGCCCCTCTGGCAACCTTCTATAAGCGCCGCGACTATCGCACCGTCGTCAACGGCAAAAACCCCATTGTCGCCCACGAATATTTGGGGAGAAACTGCGAAAACAAAGACGTCCTCATCATCGATGACATGATTTCTTCCGGCGACTCCATGCTCGACATCGCCCGTGAACTCAAAGGGCGGCAAGCGCGCCGCGTCTATTGTTGCAGCGGCTTTACCCTCTTTACAGATGGTTTGGATCGCTTTGATCAAGCCTACAAAGACGGCATCATTGATAAGGTTTTTGGAACCAATCTCATCTACCTCAACCCTGAGCTTTTGAAACGTGAATGGTTTGCCTGCGCAGACTTTTCTAAATTCCTCGCCCTGCTGGTCGACGCGATCAATCACGACGCGTCTTTGTCCCCGCTCGTGAATGCACACGCCAAGATTCAGCAGCGAATCCGCGAGTATCAAGCGAAAGGAGCGCAAAAATGAACCTGATCTTTGATGATAAGAATTACAGCAATTATCAAACGCTGTCGAAAAATCATGCGAGCCCCGTCGGTCCTTTGGCGCTCATCACCACCAGCGGAAACGATACGCTCGCTCAAGCCGTCAGTCAGCGCATCTATGAGTTGCGCCTCAAACGTCTGCAAGACAACCCTGAGAAAGCCTTTCTCTACGGAGGCTACTTGCGTTCCAATTAC
Organism: Bacillota bacterium; assembly: GCA_023388205.1. Classification (GTDB taxonomy): domain Bacteria; phylum Bacillota; class Clostridia; order Saccharofermentanales; family Fastidiosipilaceae; genus JAEWGS01. Next base: position 2,170 of record JAEWGS010000057.1, on the reverse strand, counting down.
ATCCTCGATGCCTCTTGTGTTCGTTTCTCTTCGGGTGAAGGCAAAGCGGTCATCAAAGATACCGTGCGCGGACACGACCTCGTCATTTTGGCCGACGTCACCAACCGCGAGAAAAGCTTTAAGATCTTCGGCCAGGACGTGCCTTATGCACCCGACGATCACTTCCAAGATATTAAACGCCTCATCCTCGCTGCAGCCGGCAAAGCGACACGCATCACCGTCGTCATGCCCTATCTCTATCAAGCGAAACAAGACGTTCGCCACAGCCGTGAATCTCTAGATTGTGCCGTCGCCCTCAAAGAACTCATCTCCCTTGGCGTTGACAGCATCATTTGTCTTGAGCCCCATGAGCCGCGCGTTGAAAATGCGATCTCGAAGATCGGCTTGGATAACTTCCCGACCTCTTATTTGCTGATCGAAAGCCTTCTCTCCGACAACAACGACATCATCGTGGATCCCGAACATCTGGCCGTCATCAGCCCGGACGAAGGCGGCATGAAACGCGCCGTGTACTACAGTTCAATTTTGGGCTTGCAGCTGTCTACTTTTTATCGAGAGAGAGATTACGCAACGCTCGTCAATGGTGCGCATCCGATCACGGCCATTCGCTTCTTAGGTGAAGATGTCAAAGGCAAAGACGTCCTCATCATCGACGATATGATCTCTTCGGGTTACACCATGATCCAAACAGCCCGCGAACTCAAAGAGCACCTGGGTGCCAAGAATATTTACTGCATTTGCACCTTCCCGCTCATGACGGATGGGCTTGAGCCTTTCCACCAAGCTTACGCTGAAGGGCTCATTCAAAAAGTGTACGGCACCAATCTGATTTGGCACCCTGAAGAACTCAAACAAGCCCCTTGGTACGTCGACGCCAACGCCGCGCCCTATTTAGCCAAAATCATCGACGCGGTCAATCACAACGTTTCGACTTCGTCGTTCATGGATCAGACCGATCGCATCAACCGCTTGCTCGAAAGCCGCCAGGTCAAATAAGCCGTTCAATAAAGATCTGTTCAAAACTGTATTTCTGTTCAAGCCGTTTCTTGCACTGCCCATGCGTGTGCAAGGACGGCTTTTTTGCTTGTGCGTGCTAGCGCTTCGCAAAACCGTTTGACCTCTAGACCACTTCAACAGACGATTCTTGTGTCTTCGGAGCACGATGAGCGCGATGAAAAATATAAAGATTTTGGACGATCGGGTCGAAGCTTCCTTCCAGATCTTCAAGCGCTCCTGTCCCCTCTTTGTCCACAGAGAGAAAAAGCTGTATCGACGGTGCCAGCGGCCGATCAAAGTCAAACGCTGCAAAGACCTGTGATAAAGGACGCATGACTTGATAAGTGAAAAGCAAAGTCTCCGCTTTGAGCGCGGGTGATAAATCAATCTCTAAAGCATCGGATGCTTTTTCCTGTGCCGGGTTCTGCCAGCGCCAATACCTAAATTGATCTGCAGATTTGAGCTCATCTTTTAATTCTTTGGCGAAAGGACTTCGCTCTTTGATCTTTTCATCACGCTCTTGCTTGCCTGACGTGATCAGACGATAAAGCGCCTGACGGATCGGGTCGAGTTTCGCCACATCCAAGCGCTCTTCTAGATGCGTCAAAAGGACAGGTTTCGCCGCCGCTGCACCGAAAAAGATCAAAGAGCGATCTTCAAACTGTGCTTTGACCCGATCGAAATAAAAGTTCAAGCAGCGAGCCGCCTCCTTCGCCTCTTCTTTAGACGCAGGCAAAGTCAGCATCGAAAAACGCTCGCCGACTTGAACCTCACCCAAAAGCACCGAAAAAAGAAGGTCCGAAAGCAAGCTTCCTTCAAGGTAAGCCCACGCCTCATCCGCAGAAGAAGCTTCTCGCTGACGCAAAATCTCTGCGAGCATCTCCGGTATGTGAGCAGGCCCCAGCGGAGCAAAAAAGCGTCCCTCTTCTCGCCGAGTCATTTGACAAGCGAAACGAAATTCAGATTCAGAACTTTCGTGCCACATTTTAGCCTCCTAAAACTTTGCAGGTTCGGCTGAGTTCGTTCTTAGCCTTCGCCCCGCTTAGCCTTCGCTTCAACTCTAACTTCAAATAACATCATTTTAACAAGGCGCATCCGTGCGACGGCAACAAGCGCAGGCCTCGGCACTTCTGGCCGCTGACTAGAAGAACGCGATGGAAGCGGCAATTTTGGA